>CAKRKO010000052.1 GCA_934358495.1 uncultured Eubacterium sp.
CAGGAAATGGAATATGTACGGAGTTACCTGGTATTACAGCAGTTCCGCTACGAAGACTGTCTGAGCGTATCGATCACAATTCCGGATACAGTGGCAGAACTCTACATTCCCCGTTTTACCCTGCAGCCACTGGTGGAAAATGCCATCAAACACGGTATGATCTCCCCGGATGATCCATTCGCCATTGATCTGGAGATTTTTATCTGGGAACATACACTGCATATCCGGATTGGAAATGACGGCACCAGCATCTCTCTGGAACAGATGAAAACGCTTCTGGATTTTGATGCTTCCAGACAGGAACTGCTGGATTTTGACCAGAAAAGCTACGGTGTGCAAAATATACAGCGCCGCATACAAATTCTCTGTGGGATTTCCTATGGTCTTTCCTACGAGATACAAAATAACCGTACCTGGTGTGATCTAACGCTTCCGGTTCTTGAACATGATCCATCTGAGAAAAAAGATAACATCAACTTGAACGCAGAATAAGCATTCCCCCGCTTCAAGTACGTAGAGCACTAAGCGGTGGGTAAGGGAGATGCTTATGTCCTCTTTACCATAAAAAGCACCCATAGGAAGAGTTGCTCCTTTTCTGAGCTTCTCTCCTGTGAGTGCTTTTCACTTTTTATCTCAGTCTGAGTTGACACTCCCACTTCTGCAAGTGGTGAGTAATAACAAATCTTTCTCAGTGGGAGTTCAACCTCCGACTGAGATCAACGCTCCGCGAGGGCGCACATTGTCTGGGAGACAATGGTTTTGCGCCGACCGAAACGAAGTGTAGAGTGCAGTGATTCTGAGATGAATATGCCAGCTTACGCTGACCAGAATCACGCACCAAGTCTCACGTGCGTTCGACTTGAATATTTGCTTTCCGAATTCTGTTTTTGCCCCGGCTTGTTTTTCTCTTCTTATCTATTGATTTCCCGTTTGTGTTTAACTTCCTGCTTTTTTACGGAACTCTGAAAGTGTTTCTCCTGTATTTCGCTTGAAAATCTGTGAAAAATAAGTGTAGTCATTGTAGCCTACTTCCACGGAAATCTCATACATTTTCATATCCGTATGCAGAAGCAACTCTTTTGCTTTTTCAATACGCAGATTCGTCATGTACTGAAGAATGGTCACCTTCTGTTCCTTTTTAAACACATCACACAGATAACTTTTATTGACATTGATATGTGCTGCCACATCCGTCAGGGAAATATTCTCGTTGTAATGTCTGCGGATATAATACAGGGCATCTCGCACAATCTTCGTAGGAGACTGCTCACCTTCTTTCGCCAGTACACCGGGACGCTGTGCCACATTGGCAGGCTGCACGGAAGAGACGGCATGTTTCACTTCCTTTTCTCCCACAAGCCCCCTGGCATATCCGTCCAGCACCTGATAATAGGCTGCCTGTCCGAGCTTTGCCTCCAGGCGTTCATACATTCGGTGCAGCATATCTCCAAAATCAGTTTTTTTAATCGGTTTTAGCAAATAGTCACTGACTCCAATCTGCATGGCAGTCTGCGCATAAGAAAAATCACGGTATCCGGACAAAATTACAATTTCACTTTCCGGAAGGATTTCCTTGGCCCGTCTTGCAAATTCCAGACCATCCATCTGAGGCATCCGCACATCGGTAATGATCAGATGCGGGCGCAGATCCGGCAATGCATCCAACGCTTTCAGAGAGTCCACAAAAGCTCCCTTGATGACAAATCCAAAATCTTCCTTCTGACAAAGCTTCTGAATTCCCTGTAATACGATTTTTTCATCATCCAGTATCACCATTGAATACATACCGTCACCTCCTCGTATAATATCTAATAACCAGTTCTCCCCATCTATAATCCGGAAAAAGATAACTCATAGAAATCATCTTCCATTTTCTGTCGATCAGCCATTCAGATCTTTCAGACTCTGGAACAGCTCAATATCAGACTGCTGTACACGCATATTTGTTGTCATCGGTTCCTCCCCCGGTCTGGTCACGGTAATCTCGATCACGGTGCCTTCCTGCACCCCACCGGTTAAGACTTTACGGAAAAATGCCGCAAATTTCGGATGGTTGCTCACAAACTGATTTTTTGCTTTCATTACTTTCATAGCTGCTGCCGGGTTTATCATACTCTGTTTCCTTCTTTCTACATTTATGTAAAGCGGACATTCGTAATCCGCTCTCGCTACTTGCTCATGAATGCAGTCGCTTTGCGACCTGTCAGTGGGCGTTTTTAGCTTCCACTGACATAAGCATCCCCTTTCCCCACCGCTTAGTGCTCTACGCGCTTGAAGCCGGGGAATGCTTATTCTGCGTTCAAATCCTATCACTTTCCCCTGAAAAAGTCAATTATCTTAATATGATCACACCACTTAGTGCTCTACACACTTGAAACGGAGATTGCTTATTCTGCGTTCATATAGTTTCTTATATAACAAGAAACCTTTCCCCAATACTTCTTCATCAAAATCAAACACAGATTCATGATGCAGGCCTTTTATCTTTGCACCCAAAAGCATATATACAGCCTTTCCGCCCTGCTGTTCTACCATATCCATGAACACGGCTCCATCGTCACTGGCTCCAAAGTCTTTCGTCAATATATAATTTGAAAAAACACCGGTTTGTTTTGCCGCTGCCAATACGTTCTGACTGAGTTCTTCATCACTGACCGCACTGACGCTTTCTCCCTGAAACCGTACTTCATATGTGACACCATACGTTTTGGCCGCCTGCTCGATACAGGAAAGTGCCTGCTCTTTCATATACGTATTTAATTCGCCTTTTTCCCCTCTCGTTTCCACGATCATTTTTGCATGCGCCGGAATCGTATTGCGTGCTTCTCCGGCTTCTAATTTTCCAACATTCAACCGTGTGATTCCTGTTTCCGGCCGCGGAAATGCCTGCATATCCATAGTTGCCTTTGCCGCAGACAACAACGCATTCCGCCCCCGCTCCGGTGCTAACCCCGCATGTGCACTTTTTCCGGTAAAAGTCACATCAAACTTACTGGTCGCAAGAAACCCTTTTGCCCCCGCCACAAACGTATCCTCCTGGGCAAACCCAATATGGCAGCAATACAACTCATCTATTTTTCCAAAATTCCACTGGTGACGGAACGCAAAGGCGCCACGAACACCTTCCTCTGCCGGTTGGAAAATAAACATATATCGGCCGCACACTTCTGATTGTATTTCGTCCTGCATGCTCTGCACTGATTTCTGATTTGGCACTTCTCCCACATTTTTCACAGATTTGCTATATTGTTCTGCCACATACTCTGCAAAAGCCAGTCCAAGTGCCATATGGCCGTCATGTCCGCATGCATGAGAAACACCTTCATTTTGAGAGAGAAACTGCTCTTTTACCGGAACTCTGTCCGCATCTGTACATTCTGCCACTGTCAGTGCATCCATGTCAAAACGAAAGGCCTTCGTTTTTCCTTTCCGTTTTGTATCCAGAATGGCCACAACTCCCGTACGATGATCCATCCGTGCCATCCAGACCGCAACTTTTTCTTCCGATATTCCCTGCACTTTTGCCAGCTTCACCGCACGCTGCTCCCAAAGTGTTATTTCCGTCTCCGTTGGCGGATCCATTAACTCTTCCTTATTTAAAATTTCTCTGCCAACATACACTTCAAAACCTGCCTTCTCCAGATGCTCCGCAATAAAAATCGTTGCAAAAAAAGTCAGCCACCCCGGTTCCGGATATTTATGAAACAACCGCCGATATACAATTACTTTTTTCATCCATATGTCCCGTTCAATCACTACTTTCACTCTTTTCCTCTTTGTTTATGCTTTGTCACCGCCAGCAATAATTTCAATATTTCAGTTTTTTCAATACTGCCAGCGTCAACTCCCAATTCCGTTTCACCGAAGAAATACTGAGCCTCTCCCTGGTCGTATGAATGTCATTCATCTGAGGTCCGTAGGAAACACAATCCAGTCCCGGCAGTTTTTCACAGAAAATACCGCACTCTACACCGGCATGAATCGCTGCTGTCTCTGGCTTTTTCCCGGTAATTTCCTCGTACGTCTCAATCATCATCGTACGGATCTTTGAATCCGGTTGATACTCCCAGGCCGGATACACGCCGGAAATTTTGCAATATCCTCCTAATACCTTTGTCAAATGCTCCAACTGACTCATCAGCCACTCTTTTTCACTGGTTACACTGCTTCGCACGGAAAATGTCATGGAAATTTCTTCTTCTGTCTGCGACAGGATTCCCATATTTAATGAAGTCTGTACGCTGTCTGGAAACTCTGGAATCCGCTTTTGTACGCCATTTGGCAAATGGATCAGAAGAGCCATGAACTTCTGCGCTGTTTCTTTATCCAAAGTTTTATATTCTCCACACGCTTTTTTCTCCGCATAAATGTGCAGATCAGGATCAGTAAAATGATATTCCTTTTTTAATATTGTTTCAAATGAAGAAACTGCTTCTTCAAATACAGCAATATTATCTGTCGGAACAACCAGTACTGCATCACACTGTTTTGCAATGGCATTGTCTTTCTCACCTCCATTTGCAGAAACAATAGATAAACCTGTTTTTTCCATACAGTAAGCCAGGAAACGGCCAAAAATCTTATTTGCATTTGCACGTTCTTTGGCAATTTCCATACCGGAATGTCCACCGAGCAAGCCATCCATGTGCCACTCATATAACTGCCCAGCCACACTTTCTTTATGCAATGGCAGGCAGCATGTCACAGTAGCAGCGCCGGCACAGCCAATCAAAAAGATGCCATCATCCTCAGAATCTATATTCATCAGTATTTGTCCTTTCAGATCAGAAGCATCCAATTCTGTTGCGCCCGTCAGTCCAACTTCCTCTCCAACTGTGAAAACGGCTTCCAGTGCCGGATGCGGAATATCATCTGCTGCCAGAATCGCCAGTGCATAGGCAACTGCAATACCATCATCCCCGCCAAGAGACGTTCCTTTCGCCTGCACCCAGTCACCATCAATTTCCGGTAACAATCCGGCTTTTTCCAGATCCAGCGTGCAATCTGAATCTTTGACTGCGACCATATCCATGTGTCCCTGCAAGATCACCGTCGGTGCCTTCTCATATCCCTTAGTGGCATCCTTCCAGATGATTACATTGCCACACTTCTCCTGGCGGCATTTCAGACCATGTTCTTTTGCAAAGTTCACACAGTAATCACTGATCTGCTGTGTATTACCTGAGCCATGTGGAATATTGCAAATATCTTCAAAATAGGAAAATACCTCCTTCGGCTCTAAATTTTCTAATACTCTCATTCCAGTTCCCTCTTTCTAATTTTTCAGCTGCCTGTTTTTTACGAACAGTAGTCATCTTTTCTTACAATAAGTCAGAGCCATGCAACAATGACATGGCTCCAAAACTTCATTATTTCTCTTTTTTCTTTAAAGAAGACAGGGTAAAGATTATGATCAGCAGTGCAGCGGCAAAAGCCAGCCAGCCTGTCAAAACTTTCGGTCCCATCTTTGCAAAGGTGTCATAATATCCCTTCAGGTATACCACAACAATGATCGCCGGAAGGATGTAAGTCATATAAAACTGAAGTTTATTGGAAATCTTCAGACCTTTTCCTGCATTTGCCTCCTTACGGAAATTATCCCATCCCCATCCGTTTTTCTTTACACAGAACAGGACAAAAATCATACTTCCAAGCGGAAGCAGGTTATAGGATACAAGGAAATCCTCCAGATCCATCACAGTGCTTCCTGCGCCCATTGGCTCAAATCCGGATAACAGATTAAATCCAAGTACCGCCGGCAGAGACAGTGCAATGATCAGTACAATGTTGAACAATACTGCTTTTTTTCTGTTCCAGCCTCCCATATCCATATAAAAAGAAATAATATTTTCAAATACGGCAATGATGGTAGACAGGGCTGCAAAGGACATAAATATGAAGAAACAGGCTCCCCATATTCTTCCGCCTGCCATATTGTTAAATACGTTTGGCAAGGTGATAAACAGCAGGGATGGACCTGCATCCGGTTGTACACCATATGCAAAACATGCCGGAATAATGATAAATCCTGCCATTAATGCTACAAAAGTATCCAGAATAACAATATTTTTTGCCTCACCCGGAATGGAATGCTCCCGTTTCTGGTAGCTTCCGAAAATTTCCATGGCTCCGATACCAACGCTCAACGTGAAGAATGCATGTGTCATGGCATCAAATACTACTGCGCCCAGTCCGCGGCTCTTAATCGCATCCAGGTTCGGAACGAGATAGAATTTCACACCTTCCATGGCATTTGGCAATACAAGGGAATGAATTGCCAGAACAACGATCAGTACGATCAGAATACTCATCATGACTTTCATGATTTTTTCCATACCGCCCTGCAAGCCCAATGCACAGATGCCAAAAGCGATCAAAACTGCCAGGATCATCCAGCCAACCATAGTGCCCGGTGAAGCCAGCATATCAGAAAAAGCACCGCCAACTTCATCCGCAGACATCGTTGCCAGTTTTCCGCTGGCACTGCGGTAAATGTAAAACAGCATCCAGCCGCCAACCATAGTATAAAACATCATCAGCAGATAGTTTCCCAAAATAGAAAACCATTTGAAATGATGCCATTTCGTTCCTTCCGGCTCCAGCTTCTCATAAGCCTTAGATGCACCCAGACGGCTGCCGCGGCCAACCGCAAACTCACTGATCAGGATTGGCAATCCAAGAATTGTCAAAAATACCAGATAGATCAGAATAAATGCTGCGCCTCCGTTCTGCCCGCAAATATAGGGGAATTTCCACACATTTCCCAGTCCGACTGCGCACCCGGCCGAAACAAGTATGAATCCCAGACGGGATCCGAATTTATCTCTTTCTTTCATAGTAAAAAGCCCTCTCCTTTGTATTCATTATTTCTTCCCATTCTCTGGGCAATGGATATTTGAGCACATAATTACAGACAGTCTCTCCCTTGGCACTGTCTGAGACCTGCTCTGCCATCACATAAAAGCCATAGCGCTGATAGCGTTCTATATCCATCAGATTCACGGCATTCACCTGTACATACATTGACATACAGTTGCTGCACCAGCATTTATATTGTAAGAATTGCAGCACTGCATCCAGATATGTGTAATCCAGATAATCCTGTTCCATGCGGATCCGCCGGATCCAGAACTCATCTCTGTGAACTCCGGATCCACGCGATTCCATTGCATAAGAAAACTCTGCTGCTTTTTTTCCATGTTCAAACACCTCGTAAAAAACAGCAGTGCCTTCCTCTCTTATTCGTTCATACCTCATATCAATTGTTTGCCTCCAAACTATAATGCCTCATTCTCATACTTCACCTTATACAATCTGTATTCACGCTCATATATCTGCAGTTCTTTGAGACATTTTTATGGAAGTAATCATTCCATTTTGTGCTTTGATGCACCTTATAACTGCATAATGATTTCCCGGGCAGTCTCCTCTGAAATCGGAGTTGCATATACATTTTCTCCAAAACATACAATTGCCCCAATTCCATCCTGCAATACAAAACGCAGCTTTCCGTCACGCACTTTTTTGTCCGTGTACAGTTTTTTCACCAGTTTCTCCCGGTCAATATAATACGGAATCTCCGTCGGAAGTTTTGCACGTTTCAGCAGTGCGATAACACGCTCTGCCTGCTCCTGTGTCATATAGCCTAGCTGCTGTGACAGTTTCACTTCTGCCACCAGACCGATGGACACAGCCTCACCATGTAACAGGCGATATTCGCTGACCGTCTCCACAGCACGACCAACTGTATGTCCCAGATTCAGTACTTCACGCAGACCGGTCTCACGCTCATCCTTCATGACCACATGATATTTGATACTGCAGTTTTTCTCCGCAATGTGCTCGCAGACAACTGGATCCAATGCCAGTATCTCGTCCATGTGCGCCTCCAGATAGTCAAAAAATTCCGCATCTGCCAGACACGCATGCTTGATGGTCTCTGCCAGACCACTGTAAATCTCACGCTTTGGCAATGTCTTCCAGGATTCCAGATCCAGATATACTTTCTGCGGCTGATTGATCAGTCCGATCAGATTCGTTGCAAGCGGTGTGTCGACCGCTGTCTTTCCACCCACAGACGCATCCGCAGCAGCCAGCAGACTTGTCGCATAATTAATAAACGGCACGCCTCTGCCGTAAGTACCTGCAATAAATCCGGCCAGATCCGTCACGACACCACCACCAACAGCCAGAATACAGCAGTCACGGCGATAGCCTCTCTCCAGCATGGCATCTTCGATCATTGCCTTTGTCTGCCGTGTCTTACTCTTTTCTCCTGCCGGAAACTCAAAAACGCCGGTCTGATATCCTGCATCCAGCAGTTTCTGCTCAAGCTGCCGTGCATACAAAGGTTCCACGTTGCTGTCTGTAATAATCGCAAATTTATGAATGTTTCCCACAAGTCCGTTTTTCAGGTCTTCTACCACCTGATCAGCCAGACCATATCCGATTTCAATCTCATAAGAATCATCCACCACTTTTTTTAACTCTACCTCAAACTTCGGCATTCTTTTTTGTCCTCTCCCAAATTTTACCCGCAGTTTCTGCTTCTTTCAAAAAAGTTTTCAGGATTCTCGCTGCTCACTACCTTATAAAGGTAAAAATCATCCTTATTACATTTTTTATATAGAAACTACAGTCATTATTCTCATCCTACAGATGTATCTTTTATTGTAACCAATTTCCCTCCATTTGCCAATAACAATCTTGTAATAACTTCTAATATTTATCGAAAGTTTCCCGGAAAACCGCTAGTCAAACACCAAATTTTGTACTATACTTGATGCATATAAAAATCAGATTACGGAAGCAATGAAAAAAGCATAACACGCTGTTCCATTCAGAGAAATTTTTCCTTATCACTGATACTATTTTATCAATCACCCCAACACAAGGCAAACAATTATCTGGAGATTCAGCGGAACTAAGAGGGAGTATTTATGTTAAAAATAGGTTCTCATGTAAGCATGTCTGGAAAAGACATGTTTTTAAATTCTGTCAGAGAAGCTGCCAGCTACAGGGCAAATACATTTATGCTTTACACCGGCGCTCCTCAAAATACCCGGCGCAAACCGGTGGAAGAATTAAATCTTGCAGCTGGCTGGGAAGCCATGCAGCAATATGGCATCGATGATTTTGTCGTACATGCGCCATACATCATCAACCTGGCAAATACCGTGAAACCGGAAATATTTGAACTGGCGGTAGAATTTCTCACGTTGGAAGTGCAGCGAACTGCCGCAATGAAAAGCGAAATTCTTATCCTGCATCCGGGCTCCCATGTGGGCGCAGGCGTTAAAGCCGGAACCGCCCAGATCATCAAGGGTTTGAATGAAGTTCTGGAAGAATCCTCCGACTGCTGCATCGCACTGGAAACCATGGCCGGAAAAGGTTCGGAAATCGGCCGCACTTTTGAAGAACTGGCTGCCATTTATGACGGTGTCCGTCATCCGGAACGGCTGCGGGTCTGCTTTGATACCTGTCATACCCACGATGCCGGTTACGACATCATCCATGATCTTGACGGTGTTATGGAAGCATTTGATCGTATCATCGGAAAAGACCAGATAGCAGTATTTCATATCAATGACAGTAAAAATCCATGCGGTGCCCATAAGGACCGCCATGCAAACATCGGTCAGGGTGAAATTGGTTTCGATGCACTGTACAACATTGTGCATCACCCGAATTTTGCAGATATCCCTAAAATTTTGGAAACACCTTATCTGCCAGATCCTGAAAATCCAAAGAAAACTCTGCCGCCATACAAAGAAGAAATCGCAATGCTTCGCGGAGGAACAATATGACCATCTTTCAGATCCAATGTTTTTTAAATGTAGCTGAATATCTGAATTTTACAGAAGCTGCCAACCATTTATTTGTTGCCCAGTCTTCCCTGAGCCGAAATATCTCCAATCTGGAGGAAGAACTTGGAATGAGGCTGTTTGTGCGCACGAAAAAATATGTCCGGATCACTTCCAGCGGCGCTATTCTCTATGAAGAGTTTTCCAAGCTGATGAAGTTAGGTGAAGCCGCTGTACAGAAAGCACGCAATGCGGAACTTGGTGAAAACGGTTCCATCATACTCGGTGTCATTGAGACACAGCGTTCCGAGAATTTCCTGCCCCATGCCCTGCATCTGCTGCGGGAAAATCATCCGAATATCCGTATCGATATTGTCAGCGGCAATTTTCATGATTTGCGGGAATCTGTGCTGAACGGACGCATCGACATAGCGCTGACACTGGATTTTGATATCATTGATTATCCGGCGGATGATGTCATTTATCAGGTATTCTTTGAGTCCACGCCGAAATGTGTTATCTCAAAGTCACACCCGCTGGCGCAGCAAAACAATCTGCATTTTGATTCCTTAAGCACCGAGACAATGATCGCCATTGATCCCTCCATTTCCCGGGGTGCTTACAACAACATCGTGCAATTTTGTGAGCGGCATGGATTTACGCCTGCGCATACAATCTATGCGACATCCATTCAGAATATCCTTCTGAAGGTGGAGGCCGGACTGGGATTTTCTGTGCTGGATGAAAACTGTATTTCCAATTCCAATACGGCGGTGCTGTCGCTGCCGTTTTACAAGACTGATCCGCTACACCTTGTAGCTGTGTGGAAAAAAGATAATTTAAATCCGGTCATTCCGCTTTTCACGAATTATCTTCTTCCGCAGGAACCATAATGCTTATTTAAGATATCTGGATATCAGTTGTAAATTATTAAAGCAAAATCGGAAAAACTTATCTCGCTCGCTAAACGTTCACTACCTTCGTTTCACAGCGGTTTCATCGCGCTCGTTCCCACCTCCTATAAAAGCTGGTCGGTTCCCATTCGCGCAAAACCTTGTGAAACTCAGTCGTTCTCTCAATCGCTCACCGAGACAAGTTTTTCCGATTTTGCCATTTATATTTTTAAATTGATATGCTCTTGAAACATTCAAGTCGAACGCACGTGAGACTTTGTGCGTGATTCTGGTCAGCGTAAGCTGACATATTCTTCTCAGAATCACTGCACATCCTCGCAAGCATAGCCCAACCGCTGAAGTGTGTCTGAACCAGCATCTGCTTTTGCTGTTGGTGAGTTCGCGAAGCGAATGGTTCGGGCACGAAAGAAGGAACAAACATCTTTCCATAACTTACAGGAAAAAAGGATCCATACTTAATCAAAGGGGGGCGTCTTAGCCCGCGTGATTCAATATGGATCCTTTTTTCTATATTTACTTCCCTAGTTTGTTCCGCCTGAAGTGCCAACTTCCTTCTGGAGTGCTAAAATATCTTGAATTTCTTCCGGTGAAATATGTGTATACTCACTCAGCTGCCGAATCGACGGATCCGCGGAATTCTCCTTCGCCAGATATTTCCGTGCCTCATGTAACAATGCCGCTTTTCCAAGCACCGCCTGCACCTGATCGGCATCTCCGGTAATCTCACGAATATATCCCTCAAATCCGGCAATTACCTGTTTTTCCAGATAGCCGTCCACCTCGGATGCGTTTCCGAGTTCCGGCAGCGCTCCAAGTGCCATCCAGAGTGCCATATTTCCTTCCTGGATCAGGTCTTCCATATTAACCGGCACATCCTCATACATGCCTGCCATATGAATGACACGCATAAGCCAGCCATCTACGATATCATTGACTACACACTGGTCTCCCCGCAGAATAGCAGTATACAGTTCACGCATTTTCGCCTCATCGGCTTCTCCACGTCCTCTGACTTCATCCAGATACATTTTATAATATGCGGAATCGGATAATTTTTCCACGTTCTTCGGCTGTGGAACAACGTCCTCTTCTTTTTCGTCATCTGCCACAGGGTCTGCGTGGATCTGAATTCCGGATGGCGAATTTGTAGTGGAATAAACTTCCTCTGTTACAGTTTCCGGTTCTTCTGCTTCTGTCTCTTCTTTCTCCGGCTGTTGTGCCATTTTGGCCTCCGGCGGCAGGTTCAGATACTCAAAAACCATTTTCTCCTGTTCTTCTGAAAGTTCCATCCCCTCAAAATATTTGTGTACTTCCTCGGGTTTTATTTTTTCTCCGGATGTGGCTGAAATTTCTGCCACTTCGTGTAATGTCTCAAGAAAGAGATTCTTATCAATCATGCGTTACTCCTTTTGTAATATTTTCCTGCAATAACCGGAAAAATTTCTCCGCATGGTATCCGTCGTTGACTGCATGATGGAAACTTACCGTAACCGGCAGCATCCAGCGGCCGTCCTTCTCATAAAAACGTCCGACTGTCGTAAACGGCGTATAACGCATATTGTCTCCGCCACGTTGATAAAACGTATCCGGAATCGAGTAAGAAATTGCTGTAAAGGAAGTATCCGGCGTAATAGACACATCGACGCTGTCCGGTCTGGCATCTTCGTAATAATACAGCCGGTCCGTTGCCTCTGATTTCTTTTTGTCCGCAAGGAACTGCTGATAATATGCCTCAAAGTTTTCGTTATACTCGGTCACCATGTGAGTGAACAGATGCGGTTTTGCACTTCTTCGCAGCGTATAGCTGGTATTCATCTGATCATAATAACCTATTATACCATTTACTCTGCCATAACGGTAGTCCACATCTGAATTTACTGTCTTTGTGATCAGCCAGCAGATCGTTGGATAAAATTTGTATCCGTATTTTTTCAGCTGCGCATGCAATTCTGTCATATCAAGCTGCACAGTCATTGCATAAGTATAACCATAAAATGCATCAAATATCTCTTTTCGATCCCATGTATTTTCCTCTATTTCATGAAACATATTCTCTCAGTCCCCCATAATTTGTATTATGTACTATTTTCTTTCATCCATAGCAACGTAATCACGTTCCTGCATAATGCTCTTATAAGCCGGACGAATGATCTTGTCTGCATTGACAAGTTCCTCAATGCGGTGTGCGCTCCAGCCGACGATTCTGGCCATTGCAAAGATCGGTGTGTATAACTCCAGCGGAATATCAAGCATGCTGTATACAAATCCACTGTAGAAGTCCACATTTGCACTTACACCCTTGTAAATCTTGCGCTTCTCTGCGATAACCTCCGGAGCCAGCCGCTCGATCATGGAATACAGCGCAAAATCTTTTTCCCGGCCCTTCTCAATTGCCAGTGCCTCTACAAAATGTTTGAATACGCGGGCTCTCGGATCGGACAATGAATACACCGCATGCCCCATTCCATAGATCAGCCCTTTATGATCAAAGGCCTGTTTATCCAACAGCTTGCCAAGATATGTTTTTACCTCTTCCTCATCTTCCCAGTCAGATACTTCCCTGCGCAGATCTTCCATCATTTCAACAACCTTAATGTTTGCACCACCGTGTTTCGGTCCTTTTAAGGAAGAAAGTGCAGCTGCGATTACGGAGTAAGTATCAGAACCTGCGGAAGTTACGACACGGGTGGTAAAGGTTGAGTTGTTTCCACCTCCATGCTCCATATGCAGAACCAGTGCGGTATCCAGTACCTGCGCTTCCAGTTCTGTATATTTTTTATCCGGTCTGAGCATCAGCAAAATATTCTCCGCTGTGGACAGATCCGGATGCGGACGATGAATGTACAGACTTTCGTCACACACATAATGATTGTAAGCGTGATATCCGTAAACCGCAAGCATCGGCATCTCACTGATCAGCTTCATACACTGCATCAGAACGTTCTGAAGCGATGTATCACGGATATTTTCATCATAGGAAGCCAGTGTCAGCACACTTCTGGTCAGGGAGTTCATCAGATCAGAACTCGGTGCCTTCATAATAACGTCTCTTGTAAAATTCGTTGGCAAATGTCTCGCTGTCGCCAGAGCCTCACAGAACATATGCAGCTGCTCCGGGGTCGGCAGTTCGCCAAACAGAAGCAGGTACGCAACTTCCTCGAATCCACAGCGCTTTCCCTCAAATCCTTTTACCAAATCAATGACGTTATAACCACGGTACCACAGATTTCCGTCACACGGGATCTTCTGGTCATTTTCCATCTTGAATGCTTCAATCTTTGATATATTCGTCAATCCGGCAACTACACCGTTTCCGTTTTTATCACGTAACCCACGCAACACGCCGTTTGCATCAAACATTTCAGCAGTGATCTGGTCTGTTACCTGACAGCGTGCTGCATATTCTTTCGAAAATGAATCTAACATTTTTTTATCATACATTGTTGTGTCCTCCTTCTCTGCCGGAATCGTCCTACCAATACCGTTTGTCATTTCACGGTTCCTTTTATACATAATTCTAGCACTCATGTTACCTGTTTGCTAATATTTTGTCAAATAAAAAAAGTATAAACAGAACTATCATCATATACAACTGAGTACGTTTAAAACACGCATGTACACTATTTTGTCACTGCAAAAATCGGTAATATATTCATATAGTTGAATGTTTTCCAGCGATAAAACGAAGTCACAACGATACGGACACAATTTAGGAGGGTTTATCATGGATATACTTAAACGAATTGACGAGATTATGAAAAAGCAGAACTTAAATGATTATCAACTTTCCAAGTTGTCTGGTCTGTCGACTTCTACGATATCCAATATGCGTAAACGCAATACCATTCCATCGATTGCTACGTTGGAATATATCTGCGACTCTTTGGATATGACATTATCACAGTTCTTCGTAGAGGAAAATACAAATCTTTATCCTGTGACAGATAAACAGAAAGATTTTCTGGATTATTTCGTTCTTCTCACTGACAGACAGCAGGATCTTCTTCTGGAAATTGTCAAAAGTATGCATGCTACTTATGGCGAAAAAATGGAGCAGAAACATGCAGCGGCATCCGAAGATTTCCCTGATGAAGAAGAAAACTGATATTTCTTCTCGTGCGAGTGCGCATCGTTTGCACGAAATGCTTTTAAAAGAAAGTGTGCTTTCGCACACTTAAAAATGCAGATACCGATAGCATAAAGTTGCATTCTCGTTGGTATCTGCATTTTTATTACTCTGTCAGTCCTGTTTCTTTCAGTACTTCTTCCACCCGTTTTACCGGAATGATGTTCAGTTCCGCTTTCACTTCCTCTGCCACATCTTCCAGCTCCTCACGGTTATCATACGGAATAAATACTGTCTTGATGCCTGCACGCTGGGCAGCCATCAGCTTCTCCGGCAGACCTCCGATCGGCATAACGCCGCCACGCAGAGACACTTCTCCTGTCATGGCAATTTCCGGTGAAATGCTTTTTTCTAACAGCATGGATGTCAGGGCTGTCACGATCGTAATTCCTGCAGATGGGCCATCTTTTGGCACTGCTCCCGCCGGCACATGAATATGTATATCGGATTCATTCAGTTTTTCCGCCTCTTTTGGGAACATGGATTTTACCAGTGTCATGGCAATCTGTACGGATTCTTTCATGACATCGCCAAGCTGTCCTGTAATTCTGACCTTTCCATCCCCGCTTATTCTGGATGTTTCAATAAAAAGAATCTCACCACCCGCACTGGTCCAGGCCAGTCCGGTTACCACACCGGCCTGCGGATCCTGCATACGTACATCGTGGTGGATCTGCTTTCGACCCAAAAATTCTTTCAGCCGTTTCACACCCACGGTAATACTCTTCTGCTCACCTTTCACCAATTTTACAGCTGCCTGGCGGCACAGTGTCTCCAGTTTTTTCTTCAATCCACGAACACCGGATTCCATCGTATACTCACTGATGATCTCGTTCATAGCGTCATCCGTTACTTTCAGGTTCTGTTTTTTCAGTCCCATGGTCTTCATGGCATTTGGAAGCAGATAATTTCTGGCAATCTCAAACTTCTCAACCGCCGTGTAACCCGGGAACTGAATAACTTCCATACGGTTCAGCAACGGTTCCGGAATCGTGTCAATAGAATTGGCGGTACAGATAAACAGCACATCTGACAAATCATATGGTACATTCATATAATGATCTGTAAAGCTGAAATTTTGCTCCGGATCCAGCACTTCCAGTAATGCGCTGGCCGGATCACCATTATAATCATGAGAAAGTTTATCTACCTCATCCAGTACCATCACCGGATTAGAACTTCCACTGCGTTTTATTCCCTCCATGATACGTCCCGGCATCGCTCCGATATACGTTCTTCTGTGTCCACGGATTTCTGCCTCATCCCGAACACCGCCGAGACTGATTCTGACATATTCCCGGTTCAGTGCTTTTGCAATACTCTGGCAGATACTGGTCTTACCCGTACCAGGTGCTCCCACAAACAACAGGATCGATCCTGATTGCTTTTTATTCAAAGCCATCACGGCAATCTGTTCCACGATACGTTCTTTTACTTTCTTCAGTCCATAATGCTGCTCATCCAGCACCTGCTCCGCATGATTTAAGTCAATTTCTTCCGGTGTGGCTTTCTGCCAGTTCAGTGAAGTCATAAAATCCAGATAATCATAGAGCAGTCCATACTCATGGCTGTCCTTTCCTTCCTGTTTCATGCGATTCAGTACTTTCTCAGCTTCCCGCAGCGCTTCCTCATTCATGCCGGATTCCTGAATTTTTTTCTCAAACTTACGCACGTCGGATATGTTTTCCGGATGCATCTCATCTAACTGCTGCTGCAAAAATTCAATCTGCTTTTTCAGGGCTGATTCACGATATACCCGCTCATGGGTCTCTTTCTGAGCACTTTCTGCTTCATCGCTGACATGCGCCATCTCGATAAATTCGTAGATTGCTTTTTGCATGAGCTCCACTCTGTCTTTTTCTGAATCAGTAGCAATGATCTCGTATTTTTCTTCCGGCGTGATGCTCAGATAACCAGAAATCGCACATATGATCTCCGTCATCGTATTCCAGTGCTGGATAAACGCACGGGCCCAGACGCCCCACTGGAAACCATTGACAAACTGTAACAGACTGTCTCTGGTCTCCTTATACATCTTCTTTGCATCCTCCTCCGGAAGATCCGCAATCTCCGTGCAGATAGCTGCATCCGCCATAAATTCGCCATTTTCCAGTTCAATGCCGGAAATATCCACACGGTCATGGACACGGATACTTAAATTTCCGTCATCATCAATATTTTCAACCGTTCCGACCAGACCTTTCTTCTGAAAATCATCTACGGTCAGATCTTCCCGGCGCTTTTCTTCTTTCTGGATCAGGAATAAAATTTCCTCTCCTTTTTCCACTTTTTCAACCTTCAGTCGTTCCAGAATGTCTTTTTTGAAATAAAATGTGACACCTGGAAGGAGCAGTAAATCATATACTGGTAAAACTAACATGTGATCGCCTCCTTTGTTAGCAAACTATCCTATTGAGTGCTAATTATACCACGTTCTGAAATAATTTCAAGTAGGGGATGCTTAGTGCTCTACGCACTTGAAGTGGGGGAATGCTTAGTGCTCTACGCACTTGAAGTAGGGGAATGCTTATTCTGCGTTCATTTTATCGAGAAGTTCCCCAATTAAACGATTCTTCGTAGCCGGCTGCTGAAGATATGCTTCGTCCAGATGTTTTCCAGCCAACTCCATCTCCGCATGCAGATCTCTCGCAGACAGCAGGCGACATCCCTCACCACGAATGATGATCTGCTCCAGTCCGTCGGATGTGGCCACGGTCACCTGATATTTTGACGCATTGGTATGCGCAAATTTTTCGATATACTGATCGGCAGTTTCAGCCTCTTTTGTAAACACCACATGAATGTTGTGATAGTCCGAGCATTCCGTCTGATGGCCAATCACGCGGTAAGCATCAAATACGGCAATGACTTCGATCTGTTTCATTCCCTGATAGTTAGAAAGCTTATCCAGCAGAATTCCTCTGGCTGCATCCATATTTTCCCGGGCAAGGTCTTTTAACTCATCCCAGGCAAAGATAATATTGTAACCATCTACCAGCAGATACTCCTGCTTTTTCGGCTGCGGGGAAAAACTTCTGGTCACAGATTCCGTGCGGCTCTCCACTCTGCGCCGGCGCACTACGCCATTTCTGCGGGTTCGGGATCCACTGTTTGCATAAAATGTCTTCTCCAGAATTGCGTCTACTTCGTCCACACCGATCCACTCATCCATAACACTGCGGGTGGCCCGCTCCGGGAGTTCCTCTCTGCGGTCTGCTTCCGACTGCCAGCCTTCCACATGCATATGCTCTTTTACCTCATTCCATGGAACGGTAAAACCTGCGCCGTGGGCGCAGAATACAGATCCGGTCGGATTGCTCAAGTCATGCTCCGGATCATAGCCAGCAGCTGCGATCACGTCATCAGCATTATGGCACGGCGCATATCCATTCAGTGTCAGAAACAGCCGTCCGAAGCCCTTTGTGTAAGCTGCCACTTCTTTCGGATAATCCTGCATTTTACTGACCGGTGCCTTTCCTGTAAGCACAGACAAACCACTCTCATTCTGCACAATCTCAAAAGTTCCGTTCATTTTTTCAATATCCGTCATGGCTTTTCCTATCATTGTCTCCGGCAATTCCAGCCGGAATTGATAATATGGCTCCAAGAGTACAGA
>CAKRKO010000053.1 GCA_934358495.1 uncultured Eubacterium sp.
GCGAATTCTTTGAAAAGGCTTCTTGCCATTTCGTGTTTCTTACTTAATCCGAAATCCATTTTTTACTTTTCCTCCATTTTTAGTGAAGCACAGTCAAAACCCCAAAAGGCGCCAAAGACATGTGTAGCAAAATGCACATGTCTGGCACCTCTCTCCGACATTATGATCGGATATCAGTCATTTCGACCGCTGACTTCTTATATATCTTATAAAGGATGATCCCCCTTATAATTCGAGAGTATTATTCTATTCTTACTTGCTGTAATCGTAGAAACCTACGCCTGTCTTGCAGCCAAGTTTACCTGCACGTACCATTTTTCTAAGTAATGGAGCCGGACGATATTTCGGATCGCCTGTCTCACTAAAGATTACTTCCATGATAGCAAGGCAGATATCAAGACCAATATAGTCACCTAACTGTAAAGGTCCCATTGGATGGTTAGCGCCTAATTTCATTGCTGCATCGATATCTTCTACGCTTGCAACACCTGCTTCTAATACGCAGATACCTTCGTTGATCATCGGAACAAGGATTCTGTTTACTACGAAACCTGCTGCCTCGTTAACCTGTACCGGTGTTTTGCCAATCTCTTTGGAGATCTCAACGATTCTGTCTCTTAACTCATCCGGAGTATTTGCTCCCTGGATTACCTCGATCAGTTTCATTACAGGTGCCGGATTGAAGAAATGCATTCCGATTACCGGTCTGTCAATGCCTGCACCGATCTCTGTAATGGATAATGAAGATGTGTTTGTTGCAAAAATACACTCAGCCGGAACGATGTCCTGAAGCTCTTTGAATGTCTGTTTTTTGATTGCCATATCCTCTAATGCTGCTTCTACTACTAAATCAGCATCTGTACAAATATCTTTTGTACCTGTGGTAATTTTAGCAAGGATTGCATCAGCTTTGTCCTGATCCATTTTGCCTTTTGCGATTCTTTTCTCGAATCCTTTTGCGATTTTTTTCTTGCCGTTTGCAGCAAACTCATCATTGATATCACATAAATATACTTCATAGCCTTCTGTCTGTGCAAAAGCCTGTGCGATACCAGATCCCATTGTTCCTGCTCCAATAATACCAACTTTCATGATATGTCCTCCTTAAAATGAAAATATATACTAACATGAAACATAGCGACTGCCATACCCAAACAATCTTGTCCATAGATTAGTCACACATATCTAATAATGTCTGTGCTTTGCCGTAACTATGTTAAATTACTAACAAGGCAATGTTTAAAATATCTCCGACACTTTCGCATGTCGCAATCATGCCGGAGATAGATCCGGATTTTTAAATCCTTTTAAAAATCAAGTTTTAATTAAGCTTCTTTTTTAACGATTGTAGCACAACCCATTCCGCCACCGATACACAGAGTAGCAAGTCCGTATGTAACGTCTCTCTTCTGCATAGCATGAAGCAGTGTAACAAGGATACGGCATCCGGAAGCTCCTACCGGATGTCCAAGTGCGATAGCACCACCGTTTACATTTAAGATATCAGAGCTGAAACCTAACTCTTTCTGTACTGCTACAGACTGAGCTGCAAATGCCTCATTTGCCTCGATCAGATCGATATCATCCATCTCAAGACCAGCGATCTTTAATGCTTTTCTTGTAGCCGGAACCGGTCCGATACCCATGATCTCCGGAGCGCATCCGCCAAGAGCACCTGCTACGAATGTAGCCATCGGTTTAACGCCAAGCTCTTTTGCTTTTTCTTCGCTCATTACAACGATTGCTGCAGCACCATCATTGATACCGGAAGCATTACCTGCTGTAACAAGTCCGCCCTCTTTACCGGAGCAGCATCTTAATTTAGAAAGTGACTCAGCTGTTGTGCCAGGACGCGGTCCCTCATCTTTTGCGATCATAACAGTCTCTTTTTTTACTTTAACCGGAACAGGAACGATCTCATCGTCAAATGCTCCGGACTCCTGAGCTGCTACTGCTTTCTGCTGGGAAACTGCTGCGAACTCATCCAGTTCTTCACGTGTTAATCCCCATTGATCACAAATATTCTCAGCTGTGATCATCATATGGTAGTTGTTGAATGCATCCCATAATGCATCATTAACCATTGTATCAATCATAGTTGCATTGTTCATTCTGTAACCAAAACGAGCTTTCTTTAATGCATATGGAGCCATAGACATATTCTCCATACCACCTGCTACAACGATATCAGCCTGTCCAGCCATGATCATGTTTGCAGCCTCGTTTACACATTTCAGACCGGATCCGCATACTACATTCAATGTGAAAGCCGGAACCTCATTCGGGATACCTGCTTTGATAGATGCCTGACGAGCTACGTTCTGTCCCTGGGAAGCCTGGATAACGCATCCCATCATAACCTCGTCAACCTGCTCCGGAGCAACGCCTGCTCTTTTTAATGCCTCTCTGATAACGATAGAGCCTAACTCAACAGCCGGAGTATTTCCAAACTGTCCTCCCATTTTACCGATTGCAGTACGGCAAGCGCCTGCTAATACAACTTTCTTTGCCATTTTTTCTTCTCTCCTTCTTGACTTTAAAAATATACCTCTAGTAATTATGTTAAAAGAATAACGCTAGACAAGTTTATTTTAGCACTATCATCTAAATTTTGCAACGTTTCCTCCGTCATTTTTCCTAAAATTTCGAAAGGATTTTCGTACACTTTTGTCATTTTTTTAACACAGTTGAAAGGGTGAAAAGTCATTGAAAGACTGTTATTTTTTTAACATAGTCTATAAAAAAAATTAGGATTCGCACCGAATCTCGGTATCCGCTATCCTATTTTTCTCTTTCAATGGTTCCTCGCTCTTCTGGCTAAGGCTTTTGAAAAATCTTACGAGTTAACTTTAACACACGTATGCATACAATGCAATACCCACAAACAGGTAATTAAATTTCTTCCCACTCCCTACATTACCACAAAGTAATCGAAAAATCCACCCTTTTTAGATAAGTTTGATATTTATTTCACAAAATCTTAATATTTAATTTTTTAATAATACGAAATCGGAGCATCCATCTGAAACCGCTAGTCGTTCACTCCCCTCGTTTTGCTTCGGTTTCATCGCGCTCGCTCTCAACTCCTATAAAAGCTGGTCGTCTCCCGCTCGCGCAAAACTCGCAAAACTCAGTCGTTCACTAAATCGCTGGTTCCAGATGGATGCTCCGATTTCTCCGTTTAGTAAAGAACACTATTTTAATTCGCTTATTACATTTTTATTCTTTTCTAAACAAATGTTTTTTATTTAAGTAACAGTATTTTCATGTAAATAAATTGGCACATGTAGCACAGAGCTGACTGCTTCTATATTTTCATGTATACAGTACCACATATAAATAGAACAAGATGGACACAAAAACTCCAAGGCAAGGCGATAGATTGATTTTCGTTATCGGAGCGAGCATAGCCCGACCGCGGAAGAGTTCGCGGATTTAATCAGAACTTGCGTTGGCAAGTTCTGGTGCGAGATTCGGGTCTGCAAAGCAGACATATTTCAAAACCGAATCTCTGCACATTTATGCGGAGCACTTCTAAGTGGAGGTGAAACCTCCGCTTTGGAAATAAGCGGCGCAGCGCAGATAGAAAATCATTCGTGCCTGCATTGGAGTTTTTGTTCCATCTTGTTTTTTTATATAAGATTTGGGTGTCAAAACACCCAAATCTTGATTACACGGATTGTTCCGTGCTTTGCACTCCCACAATCCTTCCCGCTATTCGCATATCGTGGGATAAAAATCCCACTTTTATGCTCATATCGGGGCGTGCCCCAAGGTCACTCATCCACCCTTGTGCAAGCACAGGTGGACTCAGACCTTTTGACACTGTAATCTTATATAAGCTAAAAAATTAAATGTTCTTAACTGTCGCGATGTCGACCATCGTCATCTTATCACTTGCTGTTTCAAGACTGAGTGCCAGCGCATTTGCCGTATCCATAGATGTCAGGCAGTGAACTCCTGTCTCAATGGCATTTCGGCGAATGAGAAATCCATCTCTGGATTTATCACGTCCCTGTGTCGGTGTATCGATAACAAGGTCGATCTTGTGTCCGAGGATCAAATCCATAACGTTTGGTGATTCCTGAGAAATCTTATTGACACGGCGCGCATTTACACCGTGACCCTGCAGGTATTTTGCAGTACTTCTTGTAGCGTAAATAGTATATCCCAGTGCCTCAAAACGTTTTGCAACGCCAACTGACTCTTCTTTATCAGCATCTTTGACTGTCATGATCATCCGTTTGTACTTCGGAAGCTGGATACCTGCACCAATAAATGCTTTGTACAATGCTTCGTTAAAGTTCTTTGCGATACCAAGGCACTCACCGGTGGATTTCATTTCCGGTCCAAGGCTGATCTCAGCGCCACGCAGCTTTTCAAAGGAGAATACCGGCATCTTGATGGCAATGTAATCTGCTTCCGGTGCCAGTCCCGGCTCATAACCCATGCCTTTGATGGTCTCGCCAAGGATTACTTTGGTTGCCAGATCTACAATCGGAATACCTGTTACTTTGCTGATATACGGTACGGTTCTGGAAGAACGCGGGTTTACTTCGATTACATATACTTCCTCGTTCATGGCGATGAACTGAATATTAATCAGTCCTACGACATGAAGTGCTCTTGCCAGACGTTTTGTATACTCTACGATGGTCTCTTTTACATGATCGCTGATGGTCGGTGCCGGATATACGGAAATACTGTCGCCGGAATGTACGCCGGTGCGCTCGATATGCTCCATGATACCCGGGATCAGGATATCTGTGCCGTCGCATACCGCATCAACTTCAATCTCTTTACCCATCAGGTATTTATCGATCAGAATCGGGTGATCCTGTGCGATCTGGTTGATGGTATCGATAAATTCTACAATCTCATCATCATTGAATGCAATGTGCATGCCCTGTCCGCCAAGTACATAGGAAGGACGAACCAGTACCGGATAACCGATACGGTTTGCTGCTGCTTTTGCTTCCTGAGCGGTGTATACCGTATCACCTGCTGCTCTCGGAATACCTGTCTGCTCCAGGATTTCATCAAAGAGCTCACGGTCTTCGGCTGCATCAACATCTTCAGCTTTTGTACCAAGGATCGGAACTCCCATTTTCATCAGACTCTCGGTCAGTTTGATGGCTGTCTGTCCACCGAACTGTACGACTGCTCCATCCGGTTTTTCGATGTTTACGACGTTCTCTACATCTTCCGGTGTCAGCGGCTCGAAATACAGTTTGTCAGCGATATCAAAGTCGGTGGAAACGGTCTCCGGATTGTTGTTAATAATAATGGTTTCATATCCTGCTTTAGAAAATGCCCATGTACAATGAACAGAACAGAAATCGAACTCGATACCCTGTCCGATACGGATCGGGCCGGAACCAAGTACCAGAACTTTTTTCTTCTTTGCAGTTCCGTCTGCTTCATTTTCACCATCAAAGCAGGAATAGTAATACGGTGTAGTTGCCTCAAACTCAGCGGCACAAGTATCAACCATCTTGAAGGAAGCTGTGATACCGTTTTCGTAACGCATGTTTTTGATGTATTCTTCGTCTTTTCCGGTTAACTGCGCAATGACTTTATCCGGGAACTCAATACGTTTTGCTTCGCGGAGCAGATCAACTGTCAATGCCTCGCTGCGCAGACGGCCTTCCATCTCAACCAGGATTGCAATCTTATCAATAAACCATTTATCGATTTTTGTGATGTCATGGATCGTATCATAAGAAACTCCACGACGGCATGCTTCAGCGATGACCCAGATTCTTCTGTCATCTACTACTTTCAGACGCTCGATCAGTTTATCATAAGAAAGTGTCAGATACTCATCAGAGACAAGGCTGTCAACATGCTGTTCCAGTGAACGGATGGCTTTCATCAGTGCACCCTCAAAGTTTGTACAGATACTCATAACCTCACCGGTTGCTTTCATCTGTGTGGTCAGGGTACGTTTTGCAGTGATAAATTTATCAAACGGCAGACGCGGGATTTTTACGACACAGTAATCCAGCATCGGCTCAAAACTTGCATAAGTTTTGCCTGTGATAGCATTTTTAATCTCATCCAGTGTATAACCAAGTGCGATCTTTGCAGCAACTTTTGCGATCGGATATCCGGTTGCTTTGGAAGCCAGTGCAGAAGAACGGCTTACACGCGGGTTTACTTCGATAACGCAGTACTCAAAGGAATCCGGGTTTAACGCATACTGTACGTTACAGCCACCGGTGATGTTCAGCTCGCTGATGATGTTTAACGCAGATGTACGCAGCATCTGGTATTCTTTGTCACCCAGAGTCTGGGACGGAGCAACTACAATGGAATCACCGGTATGAACACCAACCGGGTCGATATTCTCCATATTACATACAGTGATGCAGTTTCCATTGGCATCACGCATTACTTCGTACTCGATTTCTTTCCATCCAGCAATGCAGCGCTCAACCAGAACTTCTCCGACACGGCTCAGACGCAGACCGTTGCTCAGGATCTCAACCAGTTCTTCTTCGTTATGGGCGATACCGCCACCGCTTCCTCCTAAAGTGAAAGCCGGACGCAGTACAACCGGGTAACCGATGGTATTTGTAAATTTGATACCATCTTCAACTGTATTTACAACCAGGGAAGCCGCACATGGCTCGCCGATTTTTTCCATGGTATCTTTGAATGCCTGACGATCCTCCGCGCGGAAAATAGTCTCAGCTGTCGTACCGATGAGTTTTACACCGTTTTCCTCTAAAAATCCGGACTCTGCCAGTTCCATACCAAGATTCAGACCAGCCTGTCCGCCCAGTGTCGGAAGTACGCTGTCCGGTTTTTCTTTTAAAATAATCTGTTTTAACACATCAACAGTCAGTGGCTCGATGTAAACCTGATCTGCGATCTGTTTATCTGTCATGATGGTTGCCGGGTTGGAGTTTACCAGACAAACCTCAACGCCTTCCTCTTTCAGAGAACGGCATGCCTGTGTACCCGCATAATCAAACTCAGCCGCCTGTCCGATAACGATCGGACCGGAACCGATTACTAATACTTTTTTGATATCTGATCTCTTTGGCATTATTTCTGTCCTCCCATCATTTCAATAAACTTGTCAAACAGGTATCCGGAATCCTGTGGGCCAGGGCATGCTTCCGGATGGAACTGTACAGTAAAGATATTCTTTCCTGTATACTTGAGTCCTTCGTTGGTTCCGTCATTTACATTTGTAAAAGCAGGAACTGCTACTGTATGATCCAGACTGTCTGCATCCACCGCGTATCCATGGTTCTGGGATGAAATGTATACACGACCTGTCTCCAGATCTTTTACCGGATGATTGCCGCCTCTATGGCCATATTTGAGTTTATAAGTATCTGCGCCGGTGGCTAATGCCATCAGCTGGTGTCCTAAGCAGATAGCAAAAATCGGCACTTCCGAATCATAAAGTTTTTTCACTTCTTTGATAATATCTGTGCAGGCTTTTGGATCTCCAGGACCGTTAGAAAGCATAATTCCGTCCGGATCAGAGGAAAGAATCTCCTCAGCCGTTGTGTGTGCCGGATAAATCGTAACTTCACAGCCGCGTTTGTGCAGGGACTGTGCAATATTGTTCTTTGCGCCAAAGTCCAGCAGCGCTACTTTATAGCCATCTGCTTTCAGCACTTTTTTCTCGCTGCAAGTCACCTTATCCACTACATTTCCTGTATTGTATACATGAAGCTGAGGCAAAATTTCATCCAGTTTGTAATTTTCATCTGTGGTGATCATACCATTCATAGTTCCTTTTTCACGCAGGATTTTTGTCAACGCTCTTGTATCAATTCCTGCGATTCCCGGAATATCATGTTCTTTCAAAAAATCCTGAATGGTTCCCTGGCAACGGAAGTTACTTGGAATTCTGGATAACTCTCTTACGATATATCCGTCCGGCCATGGCTGTGCAGACTCCATATCCGGTGTAATTCCATAATTTCCAATCAGCGGATACGTCATTACAACTGCCTGTCCCGCATAGGATGGGTCTGTCAAAACCTCCAGATAACCAGTCATGGAAGTATTGAAGACGATCTCACTGATCACGCTCTTTGTCGAACCAATGCTTGTTCCGGTAAATACTGTACCGTCTTCCAGAATCAGAAATGCTTTCATTTATTCGCCCGTCCTTTCTCTTTTCTACAATATACACTTTGCATCCAAAAATGTTCTCACATTTTTGCTACGAGATGCACGCCATGCAGCGCATGATAAATTTCTCTGTCCATCTCTGTAATCTTACTACATTTTAACATGTATTTCCTGGCTTGTTGCAAAAAAAAAGAGGGAAATTTCTCTTTTTTCTGTATATTTATACATTTTTCATGCATAATATTCATTTTTCCGCCATATATACAAATTGTAGGTATTTTATCATAGTTTTTTTCTTTTTTCAACACTTACTTTCATGATTTCTCACTTAAGCAACAACGGCAAGGCCCGACGTCATCGCCAGACCTTGCCGCTTCTTAATTACTCAATTTTTGTTTTTCCACCCATATATGGCTGTAATGCTTTCGGAATATTAACAGTTCCATCCGCATTTAAGTTATTCTCCAGAAAAGCGATCAACATTCTTGGCGGAGCAACTACTGTATTATTCAATGTATGTGCCAGATATTTCTTACCATCAGCACCTTTTACACGGATCTTCAGTCGTCTTGCCTGAGCATCACCAAGATTTGAACAGCTTCCTACTTCGAAATATTTTTTCTGACGCGGAGACCATGCCTCAACATCAACAGATTTGACCTTCAGGTCAGCAAGGTCACCGGAACAGCACTCTAACGTACGAACCGGAATATCAAGACTGCGGAACAGATCTACCGTATTCTGCCATAATTTCTCATACCACATCATAGAATCTTCTGGTTTACATACAACAATCATTTCCTGTTTTTCAAACTGATGGATACGGTACACACCTCTCTCCTCGATACCATGAGCTCCTTTTTCTTTACGGAAACACGGAGAATAGCTGGTCAGAGTCTTCGGCAACTGCTCCTCATCGATCATCGTATCAATAAAGCTACCGATCATGGAATGCTCGGAAGTACCGATCAGATAAAGATCCTCGCCTTCAATCTTGTACATCATAGCATCCATCTCATCAAAACTCATAACACCGGTAACAACGTTACTTCTGATCATGTATGGCGGAATGCAGTATGTGAATCCACGGTCAATCATAAAGTCACGGGCATAAGCCAGAACTGCTGAATGTAAACGGGCAATATCCCCTTTCAGATAATAGAAACCGTTTCCGGCTACTTTTCTTGCGCTGTCAAGATCGATACCGTCAAACTTCTCCATAATCTCTGTGTGATACGGAATCTCGAAATCCGGAACAACAGGCTCACCGAAACGCTCAACTTCTACGTTCTCACTGTCATCTTTTCCAATCGGAACAGACGGATCAATGATATTTGGGATGGTCATCATGATTTTTTTGATTTTCTCCTGAAGCTCGCCTTCCTGCGCCTCAAGTTCTGTCAGACGCTCTGCATCTTTGGCAACCTGCTCTTTTAATGCCATAGCCTCTTCTTTTTTTCCCTGTCCCATCAGAGCACCAATCTGTTTGGAGATACGGTTTCTGTTGGCACGCAGATCATCCGCTTCCTGCTGAACTGTTCGGGATGATGCATCTAACTCGATTACTTCATCCACCAGACCAAGTTTGTGATCCTGAAATTTATTTTTGATATTCTGTTTTACAATATCCGGGTTTTCTCTTAAAAACTTAATGTCAATCATAGCTTCCTCCTGAGGAAATTTTATTCTTTCAAAAGTATACACTGATTCACAGCAATATTCAAGCCTTGTTCATCGTGTTCTTGACGAAAATTGGGGCAAAATTTTGGCATATAAAGCGAAATCGAAGCATCCTTTCAGAATCGCTAGACACTCACTACCTTCATTTCACTTCGGTTTCATCGCGCTCACTCTCAACTCCGATAAAAGCTGGTCGTTTCCCGTTCGCGCAAAACCTTGTGAAAATCAGTCGTTCACTCAATCACTGATTCTGAAAGGATGCTTCGATTTCGCTATTTATACATTTTAAACGCAGAATAAGCATTCCCCCGTTTCAAGTGCGTAGAGCATAAACGGTGGGTAAGAGGAATGCTTATGTCCGCTTTACTCTGCATGTGCAACACAATGTTTTTTATACAGTAACTGCACATGCGGCACGCAGCGCAGATAGAAAATCATTCGTGCCTGCATTGGAGTTTTGTATCATTTTGTTCTTTATCACACAAGCAAGATTTATTCGCGGCGCAGTGCATCGATCGGTTTCAGATTCGCTGCCTTATAAGATGGCAGTAATCCAAATATAATTCCGATTCCCATAGAGAATACAACTGCAATGATCGCCGCCGGCACACTGATAACCACCGGCATTTGGCTGACTTTCGATATTACCTCCGCCAGTATGATACCTGCTACCACTCCGATAATACCACCAAGGCTGGTCAGCACGGCTGCCTCTGTCAAAAACTGACCGAGGATGTGACTTTTCTTTGCTCCAATGGCTTTCTTCAGACCGATTTCCTGTGTACGTTCTGTCACGGACACCAGCATAATATTCATAACACCGATACCGCCTACCAGCAGGGAAATTCCTGCAATCCAGATCAGCATACGGTTTGTGGACTGGCTCAGTTCCTGAATATCCTGTGCCTGTTTCAACAAATCCTGACCTTTATACTGAATGGTTGAATCAGAAACAGTGATATTTGCATTTAGGATATCCGCTACCGCCTGACCTGCAGAGGCCATGGAATCTGTATCCGTTGCCTTCAAAACCACACTCTGGGGCTCATCATACTGAAATACGATCGGCCATGTGGCAGATGGGATAAATACTCTTCCACTGCTGTCCTGCATATAAGTATAGTAATCGTCCATAGAATTAATCACTGGTTCAAAGCCATCTTTTTTGTCTGCAATTCCAACTACAATATACGGTTCTCCCTGAATCTCAATGGTTTTTCCAATTGCATCTTCTCCCTGAAACAGGGAAGATGCGCTATCCTGATCCAAAATCGCTACTTTTCTGTATTTCGCATAATCGTTACCGTCAAAACCACGGCCTTCTTTGATGACATAGCTGCAGGTATCCAGATAATTTGCATCAATACCCATGACATAACCACCGGAAAGAGATGTATTCCCGTAGCATACCGTACCATATCCCTGACGGCTTGTGTAACGGGAAGCTTCCTCCACACCATCTACCGCCAGAATCTGCTGCATGGTATCGTCACTGATCACCGGAACACCATCCGGAATTCCGTTGTAATCCATTTCGTACGCCCATTCATCCTGATAAAGCTGAACCGTTACCGCATTGTTTCCGGCTCCTACCAGGTTCTGCTTGATCTGTTCATTCGTTCCCTGAATTGTGGAAACAATCGCAATAATTGCACCAATGCCGATAATAATACCAAGCATGGTCAGAAAGGAACGCATTTTATGTGACCAGATGCCCTGAAAGGACAGTCTAATATTTTCTAACATTTCACGCACCTCCCCTTAATGTGATGATTCATCGGCATTTACTGCGCGGATGCCTTCTTTTGCTGTCTTTCCATATGGAAATGCAATGCGGTCATCCTCCGTCAGGCCGGATTTGATTTCAATGGTATCTCCGTAAATGATCCTTCCGGTTTTCACATACTGTTTTACCAGCCGGTCATTTTCATCAGCTTTCAGCACATAGGATCTTCCATTCTCTGTGCGGACATAGCCTTTAAAAATATAGAGCGAACTGCTATCTTCCTCACCTGAAACGGTCATGGTCAGATCCACATATTCCCCATTTCGCAATCCTGTACTGTCCTCAATATAAGCCACAAACGGATAGTAAGACACATTACTGTTGCCTTCCCCATAAGAAGACACGTCGGTGGACGGGTAATTCTTGATCTCGGTAATCTCTGCCTCACAGCTTGTTCCGCTCTCCCAGGAGGAAACACTGACCATCTGTCCCGGTTTTACCTGATCTAAAAGCAGCTCACTGATTCCTCCGGTTACATACAGACCTTCCGATCCGGTTACTTCCATAAACGGTGTACCATCATTTGGCAGATTGTCTTTGTCCTGCAGATTCTTTACCACACCGGTAACTGTCGCATAAACGATACCATCTGTGCTCTGCGCTTTCAGTTTTTCTACCTCAAGTTCGGCTTTTCGTTTATCCAGATCCAGATCTTTGATCTTTTTCTCCTGCTCTGCGATCATATCATTCAATTCACTCTGCGTATAACCGCCTGCATCATTGGATCCATCATCAACTGTTGTCGTATCATCTCCTGCATCAGACGCATCATCTGTGATCTGGCTGTGATCATACACGGACCATTTCGTATTTCCATCCGGCACAACGATCTGAGCACCGTCTACCTCCCATGCTGTCACAAGTTCTCCGGAAACATCATTATTTTCCCGGATTTCAAATACGGCATATGTTTTTTCTTCTGCAAGCTGACTCAAAAAGTCTCCGGTCACATAAGCCGATTCGGTACACAGATAACGATACGGGGTCTCTTCGCTGCCATCCGCGCTGTCCCGATTATAAGGAACCGCTGTCCAGGAAATATAGTTGTACGCATTTCCGGTCATTTCCTGCACTTGCGGTGTTGACGGCTCCGGAGTCACCGGATTGGACGGTTCCACATATGGTTTTGTATTTTTTAACTTCTTTAAATCATTCTGGGCAATGGTGATCTGATTTTTCAGATTCTCCACTTCCAGCTGTTTTCCCTGCAGATTCAAAGATGCCACCGTGGTATCCAGCGCCAGCAGTTTATCGCCTTTCTGCACCTGCTGTCCTTCCTCCACATACACTTCCTTGATCTCATCATCCTTTGAAATCTCCACAGTCTGAGAATAATCATTGGTAACCAGTCCGGAACTGTTGATATCATCGCCCCAGTATCCACTGTTCAGATTTGACACAGACTGTACTTCCGCTGTCATTTTAGAGCGCTGCACATACACTCCACCACCGATTCCTCCGGCTGCCACAGCGGCAACAATGGCGATGATAAGAATACGTTTCATGACTTTCTTATTTTTCATTCTGCCGCCTCCTCTATCTCACCATCGATAATGCGGATCACACGTTTTGCGTAAGAAGCAATTTTTGCATCATGTGTGATCATAACAATTGTTACACCTTCTTCATTTAACCGATCAAAAAGTTCCATGATCTGTTTGCCGGATTTGGAATCCAACGCACCTGTCGGCTCGTCTGCAAGCAGAATCTTTGGATTATTTACCATGGCACGGGCAATGGCCACACGCTGTTTCTGTCCACCGGAGAGCTGGGTCGGTTTGAAATCCACACGGTCTGCCAGACCCACACGGTCCAGAGCTGCTGCCGCACGTTTTTCCCTGTCCGCCTTTTTCATACCCGCATAAATCAGCGGAAGCGCTACATTTTCCAGTGCGGATTCTCTCGGAAGCAGGTGAAAACTCTGAAATACAAATCCGATGCTGTTCAATCTGACATCAGCAAGCTCACGATCCTTATATTTCAATACATCATCCCCTGCAAGCTCATATGTTCCGCTAGTTGGAAGATCCAGACACCCGATAATATTCATCAGCGTAGTTTTTCCGGAACCGGATGGTCCCATGATCGCTACATATTCGCCCTCTTCCACGGAAAGACTCACATCTTTCAATACCGGAACTACCAGTTTTTCCTGCTGATAATCCTTATAAATATGACTGAGATTTAAAAGCATATGCACACCCCCTATTCTGCTGCCGGAGTGTCTGCACTTCCTGTGTCAGCCCCTGAAGCTCCATCTTCTGATCCGTCTGCTGACGGCTGCATGTCGCTTTCATCCATCATACCTTCACCCGCATCTTCCGAAATCATATCATCTTCCGGGTATTCTTCCACCATGCCTTCATCCATATTTGTCGTTGTCTTTAAGCCTGCGTGGAATCCGGATACCGGCCATGCGATATAATCGGTCATCTTCAGACCGGATTTGATCTCATACATATCCATACCTTCGTCATATTCACCAAGTTCAACCGTGCGTTTCTCCAGTTTTCCCTTACCGTTATCTGCCCATACGTATGAAGTATCCTCATCCTGCACAATATATCCGCTGTAAAGCCAGATACCGTCCTTTGTCTCGGTCTGTCCCTCATCCAGTTCCACATACAAATGCTGTCCAAGCATCAGGCCGTCTGCGGAATCCAGTTTGATATAAAATGGATACTTGCTGGACTGATTATCAGAATTGGAACCGTCATTATACATATTGTTATTATCTGCTTCTTTATTTTCCGTATCAATTTTTTCAATGGTTCCGGTCCATGTCTTTGTCTCATCCACTCTGGAACGCAAAATGACACTCTGTCCCTCGGAAAGACTGTATACGTTTGTCTCGTTGACCGTACCTTTGACACGGTAATCACCTGTAGTCAAAATTGACATAAACGGCTGCTGATTGCCGTACTGATCTGTGTCGCCACTCTCATTGATGGATTTTACAATACCATTGATCTTGCTGGTCACGGTTGACTGTGACATTGTATTTTCCATCTTCTGAATCTCTAACTTCTTGCTCTGCTGCTCGTACTCAGACTGCTTAATGGATGTCTGCAGGCTCTGGATCTGTACAGTATAATTAAACTGCTCATCCTTGGATGCAGCGTTTTTCTCAGCTGTCAGTGTCTTGATCTGATTGTTGTAATCTGTGATCTGGTTTGCAATGGTTTCAAGTTCCAATTTTGCCTGTGCGATCTGCAGACTCAGGTCATCTGTCTTGTACTCGAATAATGGAGTTCCCTCCTGCACTTCATCACCTACGGATACAAAAATTTCCTTCACAGTCTGGTCAGATGTCAGGTTCACATCCCAGGTATCCTGAGACTCTACCACACCCATGTAACGGTTCTGTCCTCCGCCATTCATGCCATTTACCAGAGACTGCACTGATTCCACGTATGCTGCATCTCCGCCACCACTGCTTTTTCCCAGTTTGCCTTTCAGGAAAAAACCAACTGCTACTGCTGCGGCAATTATAATGATCACAACTGCCAAAATGATTTTTTTCTTCTTGCTCATATCGCGCTCCTCCTATAATCGAAAAGTCTGTCAGCCGGCACTGTTCTTGCCCCAAAGTGTCCTATTCTGCAATCTAAATGCAAGAAAATATGCGAAACAAAAATGGCTACAGAATTTCCTTCTGTAACCATTTTATCATGAGGCAATTTTTAATACTATTAAGATACCCTTAATTTTTATTTTTATAAATAAATGATTATCGAACCTTTCCATTTACAATGCGGTAACGTCTGCCGCTCAGCCATACATATCCGTTATGAGAAAAATCAACTTTTCCATTTCTGATGTACCACCAGCCATTCTGATTGTTTGCCAGTCCGTTGAAACCAAAGTTAACTTTTCCGCCTTCGATACGCCACCAGCCATTCTCATTCTTTGCCACAGTATATGCGCTGAAATCCACTTTTCCTCCACGGATCAGCCACCAGCCATTTTCATTTTTCGCTACGGTATTCGCGCTGAAATCTACTTTTCCTCCGCGAATGATCCACCATCCATTCTGATTTTTGGCTACCGTATTCGCACTGAAGTCTACTTTTCCTCCACGGATCAGCCACCAGCCGTTCTGATTTTTGGCTACCGTATTTGCATTAAAATCAACTTTTCCATTTGCATCAATGTACCACCAGCCATTGTGATTCTTGGCTACCGTAATATATTTCTGTACAACGCCATTCACAAGGTTGTACCAGGTGCCATTTACCTTTGCAACATCTGTAATATACTGGCGGTTTCCATTCAGATAATATACATCCTCACCATTTACCGTATAAATACCTGTTCCATAGGTTGGCTCTGGAGCCGGTGTCGGCGTTGGGTCTGGTGTCGGTGTTGGTTCCGGTGTCGGCGTTGGTTCCGGTGTCGGTGCCGGGTCCGGGGTCGGTGTCGGATCCGGAGTTATTTCCTCTTTCTCGTTTGAAGTAAACGCTTTTACGCACAGATTTCCCCATGGATACGCAGCAAAATTTTTTCCCTGATTATATGCATATAAAGTCTTACCATTTCCCTGACTTACCGGTGCATACCACACATATTTAGAGGAATCACTGGCACTGCAAAGACTGGATCCCTGCTCATAATCCAGCGCATACTTGTCAACACTTACAACTACAGCATATGTACTTCCCGGTTTTAATTTAACTGCATTCTCCAATTCGATCGTATATACACCTGCGTAAGCAGTCTGCCCCTGTGTTGTCGCATCTGTCTGATGTACACCGCTTGTCGGATCATTTGGATTTGTCATATCTGTATAAATGTCAATTGTATAATTCACATTTGCGGCACTTGTCATAGACACTAAAACCGCTTTCAAAAGTTCTGCTGAAATACCCTCTTTTTCCTGTGTCGTAAATACATTCGCCATCGTGTTATACTGATTTGAATGCCATACATTTGCACCACCATCGTACTGATAGTTGTTATCAAACCCATCATCTGCATCAAAATCAAATATCCAGGCAGTATCGGACAGAGAAGCTGTCTCATAAGACATCCAAAAATAATTGCAATACATGCCCCAACTGTTTCTGATCAGCCAGGCACCATCAGAAGACGGTTTATTTGTTCCTGTAAAATTATCTTTGGAAAAATCATCATCCCAGCCGACAATCATCACCGCATGTCCACCGCCGCCAGATCCAATGTCATAATAAGTGTAACGTGCCAGCGCATCATTCCATCCCATTGCAGTATCATCATGATAATACATAATACCTGCTGCACCATGCTCCATGATCTGCTGTTTCACATCATCCTGATTTTCTCTGATATTAATCAGATATGCATTTTCCAGATGTGGCATTCCCGCTTTATAGGCATAACTTGCATCCAATCCATTTTCCAATACATCTTGTGCATTACTATATGGAACATCTGCCTCTGTATCAGGCGAAATCCACTGTCCCAGTCTGCGGGATGCCATTTCATAATTGCCGCCATAATGTAAATATGACGCAGCCGCATTTTCATTGTAATACGTCGCTTCATCACCAGTTGTACCACCAAGTGGATCTGTCACAGAATTATAGTTAAAATATGCCAGCTGCAGTTCACTCAGATCAATACTTTTATCTGCTGTACCATCGTTGATCAGATCATACTCAGCCAGTCCAAGTGACGAAAAAGCCCAACAGGTACCATACGGATTCTGGTCTCGTGTCGTTGGATATTTTTCCTCCAGTTCTGTCGGATCCGTCTGATAGGAAGTCGGTATTGCTGAATACATCGCAATCTGTGGTTCATATACCGGCGTATTCTGATCAAGATCACTCTCTATATATCCTCCTGTCATCATCTCACTCGCAGCATCGTTCACAACAGAACTACTTTCCTGATTGTGTGGCTGCTCCGCATGTGCCTCTCCCAATGGCCATGCAAGCAACAGTGCACTCATACAAAGTGCCAGTAATCGTTTCTTTTTCATTTGTTCCTCCCTTGATAACAAAAGGCATTTCTCTAACTAACTGATAATCATTCATATGTTACTTTTTCATTATAAATGTGGCATAAATATTTGACAATTACTATTTTAATAATACTATATCTCTTTCCCTTTTCATCTTCTTTTATCCATTTTTTCAATTTTTAACTACTGATCTACTGATATACCTTCTATACTTAACCATTGTGCAACTGTGTCCATACTTACCCTTACCGCTTTGGCAATGCTCTCAAGAGACAATCCCATATTTGCCAACTGCAAAGAAGTTTCTTGCTTCTCTTCCATTATTCCTTCTTTGCGTCCAATCTCCCTGCCAATCGCCTCCGATTCTTCTCTCTCCATCCTCAGATGTTCTTCCTGATCATACTCAAAAATACTCATTCTCAACACCTCCGATCGATTACGCTTCAGAAAATCTGCTAAAATCCCATTCTGGATACATTCATCCACAGCTTTTTCTATTGCCAGTTCAAACTTCATTTGCTCCTGATATTTTCGAATAGAATCTACAAAAATCATATACTGATGCAACGTTGGACTCTTTGCTGCTAATTCCATATTATGTCCTTCGTTAATATTCAGTATCGTAATCTTTAAATCCAAATCCGGTTCACCAGAATGTTTCATATATGCTTCTGATAAACGCTGCTCTACTACATCCGGAATTTTCTCTGTTCCATTTTCTGTTCATTTTGTTTTACTGTCATACATTATCCTCCTCTGTGTGCAGAGAAAAAATATGTAAACGTACACTATTCCCAATCCAGTATTACCACCCGCAAAATTTTCTCTGCCTATTTTAATGTTCTGAAATTAAAGCATTAAGAAATTCTGTCGAATATATTAGAATACAGATCGGCTTGTGCCAAATATGAATTGAAGAATATTAATGC
>CAKRKO010000054.1 GCA_934358495.1 uncultured Eubacterium sp.
CAGGCTCTGAATCTAAGAACATATAGCGGCTTCGCCGCCAGAACAAACAATTACGGACTGATGTCAAGCAATTATAAATCTGTACAATAAGGTTTTTAAACTGTTTTTAGATTTTGAGCCAGAGGTAAGAGCAAAGCCACCGCAACGCGGTTCCCTCGACGTAAATGGAACAAAGCAGAAACGAACTCCAACGAAAGAACCATTGTAAAATTTTCGTTGTGACCGCTGCGTCTAGCCCGACCGCGGGAGTGTGTCTGAGCACGCCGGTTTTGCGGGCGAGTTCGCGAATTTGATCAGAACTTGCTCTGGCAAGTTCTGGTGCGAGATTCGGGTCTGCGTAACAGACATATTTCAAATCCGAATCTCTGCACATTCATGCGAAGCTATTCTAAGTGGAGGTGAAACCTCCGCTTAGGAAATAAGCGACGCAGTGGTCATAGAAAATTTTTCAGGTTCTTGTTGGAGTTCGTTTCTGCTTGTTCCAAATTACCCTAAACAAGAATTACTGTGTCACTACCGGTTGCTGTCCATCTGCCGGCTGCGTCTGTGTCTGATCCGTACTCTGTGGAGCGGCATCTGTCTGACTGTCAGCTGCGGTACCATCCGCTGGCTGTTGTGCAGCATCCGTAGCATTTGCATCAGTTTGTCCATCCGTTGCAGCAGCATCGCCGTTTGCAGCATCCGTTGTGTTATCTGTTTCATTGGCAGAATCAGTCTGCGCCTGACCATTAGCGATGTATTCCGTAATATTTGCATGAGACAATGTCTTGCTGTCTGTAACATAAATAGCCGCACTTAGTGTAGTTTTGCTGGACGGAACTTCAACTTTCTGCGTGCCGGACTTTCCATGTGTCGTATAAACGGTGATATTGTCATAGCTGTCAGAAATCTTGTACAGAATATCTGATTTTGCAATCTCATCCCCGGCTGCATCGGTAACCGTGCAGCGCAGCTCTGTATTTCCAGGAATCGTGCACATTTCCAAAGTTCCGTTTTCATCCGTGGTTCCTTCAAATATCTGCTCATTTCCATCGTAGATCGTAACAGTCGCACCGGCTAGCTTCTGTCCATCTGCGCCATACCATCTTGTATAGAGCTGCAGCTCGCCGTCTGTCAGAGTCTCTTTTTCCGCAGAAAGTTCAGCACCGGTACTTACCGCTGTACTCTGATTAGGCAGTTCGAAACTGCATCCATTCAATAAAAAGGCACCGCTGATCGTAAGGGCAGCAATCAGTGCCGCATATGTTTTCTTTTTCATGAGTCAAAACCTCTTTTCTTATACTATTTGCATGATTACTTATAGAATGATACAAAAATGTGAATATTTCAAGAAATTTTTATGAAAAAAAGAAAAATATTGATTTTTATATTTCCCATACCTATAATAAAGTAGATAAATTTTGTAATGAAAAACTATGGAGGATATATGAGAAACAGAACAACAGCAAAGAAAAAACTCGCAGGTTCCTGTCTGGCTCTGTGTCTGACCGGTGCACTGGCATGGAATATGTCCGGAGTAACCGCTCTGGCAGCGCCATCTTCCGGAACAGCCATTGATGATAATACGATCGTGCGTGAAAAGATCAAAGGAAATCCGGTCGGTTCACTTTCTGCAGATCAGAAAGTAACCATCAAGGGTGAAAAAAATTCTGATGATGGCTATACGTGGTATGAAGTAGCTTTTGAATGGAATGGTGAGGAGACAGACGGATGGGTAAGAAGTGATCTGATTTCAGCTGGAGAAGCGACAGAACCGGCGGCAGGAGACAATGCAAATTATGATGATCAGGCAGAACCAATCAGTATGAATGATGAGTCACAGCAGGTTGTTGACGGTTTCCAGTTTAATGGTATGACCTACAAAGTGGCAGACAGTTTCCCGGCAGACCAGATTCCTGCAGGATTTACTGCGACAACGATTACTTGTGCGGGGGTGGAAGCGCAGGCAGCGCAGATGGAAAATGGCACACAGGTATATTTGGTGTACTTGCAGAATGTTGCGGATCCGCAGCAGAAAGGTGTATTTGTCTATGATACAGAACGCAACGAGGTGATTCCATTTGTAAGCATTGCGCAGAAGGATTCCTTTGTGGTAGTGACAAACGTGCCGACCGCTGTGGCAGAGCAGGTATCCGGCAGATATCAGGCGACACAGTGCACTTTTGAAAACGGAAGCATCATGGCTTATCAGGCATCAGATACAGACGAAACGGTGGCGACAGACGTATCAGCTTCTGAATTTTACTATATATATGGTACTTCCAGCACCGGACAGAGTGGCTGGTATGTATACGATTCCGTAAACCAGACCTTACAGCGCAGCATGGCAAACATGCAGTATGACGGCAGTGCGGCGCAGGACAATGCAGGGGATAAAAAGACCGCATCTGGATTCGACATGGACAGCATGACACGGATGATCACGGCAGGAATCGGCATCGTGGCACTGTTGCTGCTGATTCTTCTAATCGTAATGGCCGTACGTTACCGCCGCCTGCGCAGCTATCTGGATAATGCGGTCGGACCGGATGATGACGATTATGATGAGACACCGACAAAGACCTTTGAAGTAGAACTGAAGGGCAGCAAGGTGGATGTACTTGATCTTGACAGCGAGATTGAAAAAATCGGCGCAAAGAAACCGGAAAACAAAAAGGAAGAGCCGAAAAAAGCTGAGCCGGAGAAGAAAGTACAGAAGGAACAGCTGAAGAAAGAGAAAAAACAGGAAAAAGAAACTGTTTCAGCAAAGGCGCAGGAAGAAAAACGCCAGACAGAGAAGTTTTTTAAAAAAGAAAATCTGACAAAGACTCCGGCAGAGCCGAAGAAAGAAGCACAGGCTGATGCAGTAAAAGAAATCGAGGAAGAGGTCGGCGCTGAGATTAAACTTGAGGCACCAAAAGCCAAGGAGAACAATCCGGATACAGAACAGCTGGTTGCAGATCTGAAAAAACTGATCATGGAAGTGGAAAATACATCCAAAGAAGAGAAGGCACCGGAAGACGAATTCCTAAAGGAGGAAGAGCCGGAGTTTTTCGATGAAGAATTAGCGGTGGAAGAGGAAGTTGTTGAGACACCGAAAAAGAAAGACAAAAAGCCAAAGAAAGATTCCTGGGATGATATCGAATTCCTGTAAAAAATAGCATAAAGACCACAGATGTAAGGCCAAAAAAGGTCTGGTGTCTGTGGCCTTTTTTTCATGTAATAGGAAATTACTACGTAATATTCCTATTACATAAAAACGCTCCGCGAGGATGCGACCAGATGCATGAGGAATAATGTCTGCTGAAGCAGACTGCATCTGGCGCGCAAAGCGTAACAAGTCCCTCAAAGATTGAGGGATTAAGGGAGTTTGAAGCGGACTTGTCCGCTTTGTTCTGATACAGAATTACGTGGGGATATGTGAAGGCATACTTCTGGTAAGATAGTTTGGTCTATATATTTAGGTTGACAGAAAACTGAGGGTGTTATATCATCGTTATAACAGTGTCTGATTCGGTACAGAGACTGGATAGGGTTTAGCAATTACAGACAGATCCGGGGGTGGTAGCCCGGATCGTAGAAACATGGAGGATAGGTTCACAAATGACAATCGAAGTTGATTTTAACAGTGATGAAGCGTTGTATATACAGCTGCGAAATCAGATCATTTATGGTATTGCCACAAAACAGTACCATGAAGGGGATCCGTTGCCGTCTGTGCGACAGCTTGCAGATGAAATCGGTATCAATATGCATACCGTAAATAAGGCGTATTCGGTATTGCGCCAGGAAGGACTGCTCCGTCTCGACAGACGCCGCGGCACCGTTATCGCACTGGATATTGACCGGTTAAAGGCAGAAGAGGAAATGCGGGACAGTCTGCGGGTTGTACTTGCCCGTGGTTTTTGCAAAGGCATTACCCGCGCAGAGGTCCACGAACTCGTGGATGAGATTTTTGATGAGTACGAGGAGTAGTTGGAGGAAGTAATATGCAATATAAAGGATTTACCAGACAGGCCCGCAAAGCCATGCGTCTGGCCAAGCAGCTGGCAGAGCGGGAAAATCAGACCCGCATGGGAAGTGAATATCTGCTGGCGGGACTTCTGCTGGAAGAACACGGCGTTGCGGCTCAGGTGTTGCAGCAGTTATCGGTAAATCGTGAGGATATTCTGGCCATGATCCATGAGATCGCGCTGCCGGGAGATCCGGAGACAGGATCAGAAGAAGAGTTCCTCACACCGGAAAGCCAGGAGATTATCGAAGGGGCTTATGCGGCTGCTGAGCGGTTTGACAGTGAAGAAGTGGGAACGGAGCATCTGCTTTTTTCCATTATGGAGCATCGGATCAGTGCCGCAACACGGCTTCTGATCGCCATGAACGTCAATCTGGGAAAGGTGTACACCGACATTTTGACCGCTATGGGCAAAGAAAACATGTATTCCCGCGAGGAAAGCAAGCAGTTCCGTACCGGAAAACGTGCGGAGGCAGGAAAAAACACACTGATTGATACGTATACCACAGATCTGACTGCCCGCGCAGCAAATGGCGAACTGGATCCATTGATCGGACGTATGGAAGAACTCCAGCGTCTGATCCAGATTCTGAGCCGCCGTGGAAAAAATAATCCGTGCCTGATCGGCGAGCCGGGCGTGGGAAAAACAGCCATTGTGGAAGGGCTTGCAGCCCGGGTGGCCGCAGGTGCGGTACCGGAGCATCTGCAGGAGAAACGAATCCTGACGCTGGATATTTCCGGCATGGTGGCCGGCACAAAGTACCGCGGTGAATTTGAGGAACGTATCAAAGGCATCATGCAGGAAGTGCAGCAGGCAGAAAATGTGATACTGTTTATCGATGAACTGCATACGATCATTGGTGCCGGTGGTGCGGAGGGAGCACTGGATGCGTCAAATATCATGAAACCGGCATTATCCCGGGGGCTGATTCAGATCATCGGTGCCACAACCATTCAGGAATACCGCAAGCACATTGAAAAAGATGCCGCGCTGGAGCGACGTTTCCAGCCGGTGACCGTAGAAGAACCGAGTGTGGAACAGACTGTGGAGATATTGCGTGGTCTGCGCCCACAGTATGAAAAACATCATCATGTAACCATCACAGAGGATGGCCTGCGGGCAGCAGCGGAACTTTCTGAGCGTTATATTAATGACCGTTTTCTGCCGGATAAAGCCATTGACCTGATGGATGAGGCTGCTTCCAAAGCACATGTGGGAACATTGGATAAACCAGTGCAGTTAGAGCAGATGAAGACAGAACTGTTTGACATGGATGTACAGTTAGAGGATGCTGTCGTGGCAGGTAATCTGGCACAGGCAGGAGAAATCCGCAGGAAAAAGCAACAGAAACAGAATGCTTATGACACCGCACTTGCAAGATACCGCCGCAGCATGCGCAATAAAAAGATTCTGGTGGGCGAAAACGAAGTGGCGGATGTGGTGTCCGACTGGACCCATATCCCGGTGAAACGTCTGACCGAGGGCGAGGCAGCACGTCTGCAGCGTCTGGAAAAAGCTCTGCACAAACGTGTCATTGCGCAGGATGAGGCAATTTCCGCAGTGGCAAAAGCAGTGAGACGAGGCAGAGTCGGATTGAAAGATCCATCCAGACCGGTGGGTTCTTTCCTGTTCCTCGGACCGACAGGGGTCGGAAAAACAGAGATTTCCAAAGCACTGGCAGAGGAAGTTTTTGGTCAGGAAGATGCCATGATCCGCGTGGATATGTCCGAATATATGGAGAAGCACAGCGTGTCCAAAATGATCGGATCCCCGCCAGGCTATGTGGGATACGAAGAGGGCGGACAGCTCAGTGAAAAAGTACGCCGTCACCCGTACTCTGTCATTTTATTTGACGAGATCGAGAAAGCGCATCCGGATGTGTTTAACGTATTGCTTCAAGTGTTGGACGATGGACATATCACAGACGCTCAGGGTAGAAAAGTAGATTTCAAAAATACGATCATCATCATGACATCCAATGCAGGCGCACAGTCCATCATTGAACCGAAAAAACTGGGCTTTGCGACGGAGCAGAACGAAAAAGCGGATTATAACCGGATGAAATCCAATGTTATGGAAGAAGTGCGCCGTATTTTCAAACCGGAATTTTTGAACCGTATTGATGAGGTCATTGTATTCCATGCTTTGACAAAAGAACATATGAAGAAGATCGTTGGAATTATGACAAAAGAACTGCAGCAGCGCTGCGGGGAACAGCTTGGCATTGAACTGAAGATCACGGATGCAGTGCGTCAGTACATTGTAGATAAAGCATACGATCCGAAATACGGAGCGCGTCCGTTACGCCGGATGATCCAGACGAAACTTGAGGACTCTCTGGCCGATGCGTTGCTGTCCGGTGAGATTAAAAAAGGCACAACTGTGAACGTTCGTGTCAAAAAAGATGAAATTACATTTTCCTAGTTTTTTGATATCGATGTAAGGAGATAAAAGAAATAAATATGGCGAAAGCAAAAAAAACGATTTTTTTCTGCCAGCAATGTGGCTATGAGTCCGCAAAGTGGATGGGACAGTGCCCGGGCTGTCGGGAGTGGAACTCTTTTGTGGAAGAACCAGCAGAAGAGAAACACGCCGGTGCCGGTGTGAGCAGCCGGAGAAGCAGCAATGTGGCAGAACCACTTCCACTTTCAAAGGTAGAAATGACGGATCAGGAGCGGTTTACCACCGGAATCGGGGAATTGGACCGGGTACTTGGCGGAGGTATCGTACCGGCATCACTGGTACTTGTGGGTGGTGATCCTGGTATCGGAAAATCCACGCTTCTGCTTCAGGTGTGCAAAAATCTGGCAGACGCGCATCACAGCGTATTGTATATCTCCGGAGAGGAATCTACGCAGCAGATCAAAATCCGTGCGGAACGCATCGGAACTTTTACCGACTCACTGGAACTGTTCTGTGAGACAAATCTGTCCGATATTGCATCCGTGCTGCGTAAAAAGAAACCGCGGGTGGTAGTTATCGACTCTATTCAGACTATGTACAGCGAGGACGTCAACTCAGCACCGGGCAGTGTTTCCCAGGTGCGCCAGGCGACATCACTTTTGCTGCAGCTGGCAAAATCCCTTGGAATCACGATTTTTATCGTGGGGCATGTGACCAAGGAAGGTGTTGTGGCAGGTCCGCGGGTGCTGGAACATATGGTGGATACCGTGCTTTATTTCGAGGGAGACCGCCATGCGGCATATCGAATTTTGCGCAGTGTTAAAAACCGTTTCGGCTCCACAAATGAAATCGGTGTGTTTGAAATGCAGCAGGCAGGACTGGTGGAAGTGAAAAATCCGTCAGAATATATGCTGAATGGACGCCCGGAAGGAGCTTCTGGTTCCATTGTGACCTGTTCCATCGAAGGAACACGGCCAATTCTGCTGGAAATCCAGGCGCTTGTGTGCAAGACCGGATTTGGTCTGCCCCGCAGAACAGCCGCAGGCGCGGATTTAAATCGTGTCAACCTGTTAATGGCGGTATTAGAAAAAAGAGCTGGAATTCCGCTTTCTGCCTGTGATGCATATGTAAATATCGCAGGTGGTATCCGCATGAATGAGCCGGCCATCGATCTGGGTATCGTGCTGGCAATCGTGTCCAGTTATCGGGAAGTTTCTATATCTGATGAAACCATCTGTTTCGGCGAGGTGGGACTGAGCGGCGAAGTGCGCGCGGTGAATATGGCAAAACAACGGGTACAGGAGGCAAAAAAACTTGGTTTCAAAACATGCATCCTGCCGAAAGTGTCACTGACCGATGAAGTGTGCACCGATGGCATACAGTTAATAGGTGTGTCAAACGTAAGAGAAGCGATTTCATACATTTTGGAATAAGAGTTTGTCCAGGACGCACAGTTGTATCTACACTGGAAATTGCTGTACAAAATGCCAGATTTTATTCATAAAAATTAACACAAACTTAAAGGTTTTTTCTTTGAAACTATGCTATGATAGGTTTCGGGCATGAAAACCCGTTTGATGCATATGATAAAAGGAGATACTAAGGGAAATTGAGAATGGATAAAATCAGAGCGATTCTAAATAAAATTTTCGAAAACGAAAAGGAAAAACGTCTGATGGGCGCAGCGGTGCTGGTGCTGATCGGGCTTTGTATTTTTATACTTGCCATCAGTCCGCTGGTGGGAGGCAGTCCGGTCATCGCACTGAACGGTGAGGAAGATATGAAAGTAGAGTGTGGCAGTGAATTTACCGATCCCGGCGCAAAGGCAACGGTGAAGGATGAGGACATCAGTGATCTGTTGGTAGCTACCAGCAATGTGGACACGTCCAAACTTGGTATGTATCATGTAGAATACAAGCTGAAATATAAGAAGAGAAAAGTTTCCAAGCAGCGTAATGTGGAAGTCGTTGATCATACCGGTCCGGTGATTACCTTAAACGGTGATGCGAAAGTTGTGGTAGATAATTTTGAAGAGTATCAGGAAAGTGGCGCATCGGCAGTCGATGCCTGTGATGGTGATGTGTCAAAAGACATCAAAATCACAAAAGAGCAGACAAACGATTACACCATGAAAGTGCATTATGAGGCAACGGACAGTCATGGAAACACAGGGGAAGCCGACCGTGAAGTTATAATCCGGGATGTGACAGCTCCGGAGATTACCTTAAACGGGGACGCTGAAGTAACTATCAAAGAGCAGGAAAAATATGAGGATCCGGGTATAACTGCCGTGGATGACAGAGATGGTGACATTACAGCAAATGTGGTAAAATCAGGATATGTGGATGTCTATCGTCCGGATACGTATACTGAGACATATACAGCAACGGATTCCAGTGGAAATACTTCTCAGGTGACACGAAAAGTGACAGTGGAGAAGGTGGAACAGAATATGGGCAACTCTATTTATCTGACTTTTGATGATGGTCCGAGTTCCGATGTAACTGTGCGGGTGCTGGATACCTTAAAAGCAAACGGCATCAAGGCGACTTTCTTTATCTGCGATTATGATGAAGATAAGCTGCCGATCATTCAGCGTATGATCGACGAGGGACACACCATTGGAATTCATGGTTATTCTCATGATTACAGCCAGATTTATACTTCCAAAGATGCTTTTATGGAAAATATCAACAAGCTGAAAAATAAATTAAAAGAAGATACCGGTTACGATGCCTTTGTTATTCGTTTCCCGGGTGGAAGTTCCAATACAGTCAGCAAAAAGTACTGTGCAGGTGTTATGTCACAATTGGTACAAACCGTGACAGATGATGGACTGATGTATATGGACTGGAACGTGTCATCCGGTGATGCAGAAAGAAATAACCGTCCGGCAAATCAGATTATTGCAAATGTAACCGGTGGATTTAAGCATAATCGTAATAACGTAGTACTGATGCATGATACATCTGCAAAGCAGACATCTGCAGATGCATTGCAGAGCATTATCACATATGGAAAAAACAACGGTTATTCCTTCTATCCGATTTCGAAGGATACCATACCGGTTCATCATGGCGTAAATAATTAATAATGGTGAAAGGTTGGTTCATTGGGGAGTCGAAGGAGAAAACTGTAGCAGGAGAGAGTTGAAACATTATGAAAAAGTTACTTCGTTATTTGAAAGATTACAAAAAAGAGTCAGTGCTTGGACCGTTATTTAAATTACTGGAGGCGACATTGGAATTGTTTGTGCCTCTGGTAGTTGCGGCCATCATCGATACCGGTATCGGAAATCATGATCGGGGCTACGTCGTAAAGATGTGCCTCGTTCTTGTTTTGCTCGGATTGATTGGTCTGGCATTTTCCATTACGGCGCAGTATTTTGCGGCAAAGGCGGCAGTTGGATTCGTCACAAAAATCCGTCACGTACTGTTCGCACATATCCAGAAACTGTCCTATGCGGAGCTGGATACACAGGGAACATCGACACTGATCACACGTATGACCAGTGATATGAATCAGGTGCAGAATGGGGTAAACCTTACGCTGCGCCTGTTGTTGCGTTCCCCATTTGTCGTAATTGGAGCCATGGTTATGGCATTCACCATTGATGTAAAGGCTGCGCTGGTATTTGCGGTAGGTATTCCGGCGCTGGCAGTTGTCGTATTTGGTGTTATGCTGGCATGTATCCCGCTGTATCGAAAAGTACAGAACCGTCTGGATAAGGTACTTGGTCTGACCAGAGAAAGCCTGACGGGTGTCCGTGTCCTGCGTGCATTCTGTAAGGAAGAAGAACAGGAAGAGGGATTCCGCAAACAGAATCAGATGTTGACCGATACACAGAAGTTTGTGGGACGTATTTCCGCCTTATTGAATCCGCTGACTTACATCATTATCAATGTGGCGATCATTGCACTGATCTGGGTTGGTGCGATCCGCGTAGATATGGGGATCATCACACAGGGTGCAGTTGTGGCACTGTACAATTACATGTCTCAGATTCTGACAGAGCTGATCAAGCTGGCAAACCTGATCATCAACATTACAAAATCTGTTGCTTGTGGTAATCGTATTCAGTCAGTACTTGAATTGGAGCCGTCCATCAAAGATGGAGCAGCACATTCTGAGGAAAAAACAGAAGTTTCTAAAGAGAAGGCTCATGGAATGAAAATGACGGAAAAATGTCGCGATGATTGCTTGTATGCAGGAAATGCGTCGGAATACAGCGTTGTTTTTGAACATGCTGGCATCCGTTATCCGGAAGCTGCACAGGAAGCAGTCAGCGATATTTCCCTGAAGGTTCGTCCGGGAGAGACTGTCGGAATCATCGGTGGAACCGGATCCGGTAAATCTTCGTTGGTAAATCTGATCCCGCGTTTTTACGACTGCAGTTCCGGTGCGGTTTATGTGGATGAAAAAAATGTGTGTGACTACGGTCTGACAGAGTTAAGAGATAAGATCGGTGTCGTTCCGCAGAAAGCAGTACTGTTTGCAGGCACGATCCGTTCCAATATGCAGTGGGGCAAACCGGATGCGACGGAACAGGAGATTTTTGACGCACTGGAGATCGCCCAGGCGAAAGACGTGGTCATGAAGAAAGAACACGGTCTGGATACCGAAGTGGAGCAGGGAGGCAAGAACTTCTCCGGCGGGCAGCGTCAGCGACTGACCATTGCCCGTGCGCTTGTAAAAAATCCGGAGATTTTGATTTTGGACGACAGTTCCTCTGCACTGGATTTCGCGACAGATGCGGCACTTCGTATGGCTATCGGTGCCATGAAGCACAAACCAACGTTATTTATTGTTTCCCAGAGAACTTCCTCCATTCAGTACGCGGACAAGATCGTGGTGCTGGATGATGGCGCGGTAGTGGGAATCGGAACCCATGCGGAACTGATGGATTCCTGCGAAGTATATCGTGAGATTTATAATTCCCAGTACAAGAAAAATTCAGAGGAGGTAAGTGCGTAATGAAAAAATCTGAATCACAGATGAATACATTAAAAAAAGTACTTCATTATATCGGAACTTACCGTTTCTGGATGGCGGCTTCCATTATTCTGGCAGCCGTGACAGTGGCACTGACTTTGTATATTCCGATTCTGGTGGGACGTGCCATTGACTTTATCGTTGACTGGAAAAACGTAGATTTTGCAAATATTGCAAAACTTTTGGTTGAGATCGGTATTCTGGCAGCAATCACTGCGGTATTGCAGTGGATCATGAATACCATCAATAATAAAGTAACCTATCAGGTAGTGCGGGATGTGCGAAATCAGGCATTTGCCAGAATTCAGAAAATGCCGTTGAGCTATCTGGATGCACATTCTTACGGTGAGATCGTGAGCCGTGTTATCGCGGATGTAGATCAGTTTGCAGATGGACTTCTGATGGGATTTACCCAGCTTTTTACCGGCGTGGTTACAATCATTGGTACGCTGATCTTTATGCTGACCATTCATCCGGGTATTACACTGGTGGTAGTCGGACTGACACCAATTTCACTGTTTGTAGCAAGATTTATCGCGAAACGAACCTATGATATGTTTCGTCTGCAGTCAGAAACGAGAGCAGAACAGACTGCGCTCATTGATGAGATGGTTGGAAACCAGAAAGTCGTACAGGCATTTTCTCATGAAGATGAGGCGATGGAGCAGTTTGATGAGATCAATGGACGGTTACAGAAATGTTCCCTGCGGGCAACATTTTTCTCATCCCTGACAAATCCGTGTACCCGTTTTGTAAACAGTATCGTGTATGCGGGAGTTGCACTGGCAGGCGCACTCAGCGTCATCGCGGGTGGCATGACAGTCGGAGGACTTTCCTGTTTCCTAAGTTATGCAAACCAGTATACAAAACCGTTTAATGAGATTTCCGGTGTTATTACAGAGTTACAGAATGCGCTGGCCTGCGCGGCACGTATTTTTGAACTGATTGAGGAAGATGTAGAGATTCCGGATGATGCGGATGCAGTTGAGTTGCAGTACGTTGATGGAAAAGTGGATCTGAAAAATGTTGATTTTTCTTATGTGCCGAATCAGAAACTGATTGAAAATCTGAATCTGAATGTGAAACCAGGTCAGACCATTGCTATCGTTGGTCCGACAGGATGTGGAAAAACAACGCTGATCAATCTGCTGATGCGCTTTTATGATGTGAATTCCGGTTCTGTCAGTGTGGAAGATCAGGATATCCGCCATGTGACACGTCACAGTCTGCGTGCAAATTATGGTATGGTGTTGCAGGATACCTGGCTGCAGGCAGGAACGATCCGGGATAATATCCGCATGGGCCGTCCGGATGCAACGGATGAGGAAGTGATCTCAGCAGCGAAAGCATGTCATGCACATGGATTTATCAGGCGTCTGTCCGATGGTTATGATACCGTGATCGGAGAGGATGGTGGAAGCCTGTCACAGGGACAGAAACAGCTGCTGTCCATTGCCAGGGTAATGCTTTGTCAGCCGCCGATGCTGATTCTGGATGAGGCAACTTCTTCCATTGATACGAGAACGGAGATCAAGATTCAGGATGCCTTTGCAAAGCTGATGAAAGGAAGAACCAGTTTTATTGTGGCACATCGGCTTTCTACAATTCAGAATGCGGATCGGATTCTGGTGATGAAGAATGGAAGTATTATTGAGCAGGGAAGTCATGAGGAACTGTTGGCAAAAAAAGGGTTTTATTATAATCTGTACAACAGTCAGTTTGCGCATTAAATTTGCGCCCTTTGGCAGAATTTACAATGTGATAAGTTAAAATTATTAAATTATTTATCAAAAAAATCGGGAACTCTGTTCTTTACCGTTTGGTAGAGAACAGAGTTCCCGATTTTTATTTACACAACAAAAATTTTCACGATTTTATACAGCCAGATTTATGCCATTGCGCAGTCATTTTTTTAGAATCACTGCACACTAGTCTTCGTGTACAAATTGGATGTCTACGCCGTTTGGATCTTTTACAAAGAAGAAACGGGCATGTGGATTCGGGGAGATCATTGGTCCCGGTTTTAAGCCGTCAGCTTCTTTTTTGGTATATTCTTTGTCGATGTCTTCGACTTCGAATCCCATGGAAATGCCGCCGCCGTAGTAAGCTGCTGTGGGATTGTTTACCAGTTCTACACAGGTTCCACCGGATTTGTCTCCCATAAATACGATCTGGTGTTCCGGGTTGTTGCGCATATCACGCAGAATGGTAAGTCCTGCCTGATCTTCATAAAACTGAATGGATTCGTTCAGACATTTTGTCATAATTGTTATATGCATCATTCGCATAATAGTCTCCTCCTTAAAGCAGCTTTTTGATAGTATTTAAAAATGCGTCGACATCTTCTTTTGTGGTGCCCCAGGCTGTGACCAGACGGATTGGGATCATGCCGTCTTTTTCCGGTGCCCATTCATAAAAGAAGAAGTCTTTTTCCAGTTCTTTGACAATAGCAGCCGGAAGAATCGGGAATATCTGATTGGTCTGTGAACTTCCCAAAAACGATACACCGAGTTCTGTCAGAGAATCCAGCAGGAGTGCTGCCATTTCATTGGCGTGTGCAGCCATGGAAAAATAAATGCTGTCCATGCCGCCTTCTAACAATGCTTCAAACTGAACACCGATCAGGCGTCCTTTTGCCAGCAGACCACACTGACGTTTGATCATCCATCGGAAATGGTCATTTATAGTGTCGTTTAAAATGACAAGGGCTTCACCGAAAAGTGCACCGTTTTTGGTTCCGCCAATGTAAAATGCATCACAGAGTGTAGCAAGTTCTTGAATGGACAGGTCATTGTCGCGGCAGGTCAGCGCACAGCCAAGTCTTGCACCGTCCACATAAAGAAGCATATCACGTTCTTTACATTTTTCGGAAAGAGCGGTCATTTCTGCTTTGCTGTAAATGGTGCCAACTTCCGTAGGCTGCGAGATGTATGCAAGTTTTGGGATTGGTGTGTGCTCATCTTCAAATTCTTCCCATGCCTGATCGATCATTTCAGGTGTCAGTTTGCCATTGTCACCTTCCATTGTGACGATGCGGTGTCCGGTGCCTTCCACAGCGCCGGTTTCATGAAAATAAGCGTGCCCACTGCGGACACTTACTACCGATTCATATGGGCGCAGGCTTGCGGCAATAGTGGTAACATTACATGGTGTGCCACCTACCATCATATGTACATGGCAGTCGTGGTTGTTAATCAGATCCTGAATCATGCGGGCCGCATGTTCACAGTGCTCATCCAGTCCATATCCATCTGAATGCTCAAGGTTTGTTTTTACCAAAGCATCCATGACTTTTGGATGTGCCCCCTGACTGTAATCTGAGCGAAAATAAATCATATGTTTCTCCTCCAGTAATAAAAAATATTTCCCGTGATTCGTAATTCAAGTCAATCATGTGTGAGACTTGTGTTTTTAAAGAAGACGGTTATAGTGAGAGTATAACAAGGCGGATAGAAAGGTGCAAGAGGAAAGCTATTGCATTAATGGATGTTTTGGACATTGCCAAGTTTCTTGATATCTTAAACGGTCATATGCACCAAACACTGCCTCCCACATACATTAAAAAAGAGAAATCTACAACATTTGGGAGGTTATTTTGAAAAATATTGTTAAAAAAGGAATTGCAGTATTCACCTGCATTGCTATGGCTGCAGGAATGCTACTGATGGGCTGCGGTCAGAACACTCCTCCAGACGAAAATGATACAGGTTCTGTAAAGGCAGAAAATACTGATAATTCTGGCAAAAAAGACGAAGTATCTGCATTGCAGAAAGTGACCTTAAACGAGGTGGCACATTCAATTTTTTATACTCCGATGTATGTGGCAATCGAGCAGGGCTACTTTAACGATGCTGGTATTGATCTTGATCTGGTGACTGGATTTGGCGCAGATAAGGTTATGACTGCAGTACTTTCAGGAGAAGCAGATATTGGATTTATGGGACCGGAAACTACTGTGTATACCGCAAATGAGGGCAGTAAGGATCCGGTCGTAAACTTTGCACAGTTGACACAGCGTGCAGGCAACTTTCTGGTAGCTAGGGAAGAAAACACTGATTTTAAATGGACAGATCTGGTTGGCGAGGATGTTCTTGGCGGCAGAGCAGGTGGTATGCCGGAAATGGTATTTGAATATATCTTAAAACAGAATGGCATTGATCCATCCGAAGTAAACATTGACCAGAGCATTGATTTTGGTTCCACCGGAGCAGCTTTTACCGGTGGTCAGGGTGAATATACAGTAGAATTTGAGCCGGGTGCAACGCTTCTGGAGCAGGAAAATGCCGGTTATGTAGTGGCATCCCTCGGTGTGGATTCCGGCTATGTGCCATATACGGCATTCAGTGCGAAAAAGAGTTATATGGAGAAACACCCGGATGTTATTCAGGCATTCACTGATGCATTACAAAAAGGCATGGAATATGTCAACACTCATACACCGGAAGAAATTGCTTCCATCATTCAGCCGCAGTTTTCTGAGACAGACACCGCAACTATTACGACGATCATACGCCGTTATCAGGAGCAGGATACATGGAAAACAGACCTTGTTTTTTCCGAGGACAGCTTTGAATTATTGTTAGATATTCTGGAAAGTGCCGGACAGTTGGAAAAACGACCGAATTACAAAGATGTCGTGACCACAGAGTATGCGGAGAAAGCCTTACAGTAAATCAGCTATCCAGAGTTGTAAAATGGCGGAAATACCAATAATGATATTTCCGCCATTTCTTTCTCATATTCGTTCCGCAGCACAAATCCTCTCTTTTTTGTTGTAAGAAAAAAATAGTAGTGATACAATAAACGCATACGCAAAAATGCGGCAAATCAGGAAGTGAAGGAGAGTGTAAAAAATGGGATTAAACAGTACACCAAGTGCCAATCGTGTACATATTGGCTTCTTTGGACGAAGAAACGCAGGAAAATCCAGCGTGGTAAACGCTGTGACGGGACAGGAACTTGCAGTTGTATCAGATACGAAAGGAACGACCACAGATCCTGTTTATAAATCAATGGAACTTCTGCCGATCGGACCGGTGATGATCATTGACACACCTGGCTTTGATGATGAAGGGGCATTGGGTGAGCTGCGTGTCAGAAAGACAAAACAGGTATTGAATAAGACGGATATCGCAGTGCTTGTAGTGGATGCTACAGAAGGGAAAAAGCAGTGCGACGAAGATCTGATCCGCATTTTTAAGGAAAAAGAGATTCCATATATTGTTGTAAATAACAAAGCAGATTTACTCCGTGAAGATTTCGTAAAAAAAGCAGAAGTCTGTCCGAAGAATGTAAAGGAACAGTACGTCAGTGCTCTTACCGGTGATGGGATTTATGAGTTAAAGGAGTGCATCGGAAAACTGACACCAAACGAAGACATGACACTGAAAATCGTAGGTGATCTGTTGACCCCGGGGGATTTTGTAATCCTTGTAGTTCCGATTGATTCTGCAGCACCAAAAGGACGTCTGATTCTGCCGCAGCAGCAGACCATCCGCGATGTATTGGAGGCAAACGCAGCAGCTATCGTAGTGAAAGAAACTGAATTGCACGATACATTGGCAGAACTTGGCAAGCGTCCGGCAATGGTGATTACCGACAGCCAGGCCTTTGAACAGGTATCAGCAGAAGTGCCGGCAGACATTCCGCTGACGTCTTTTTCGATTTTAATGGCGCGTTACAAAGGATACCTTGATACCGCTGTGAAAGGTGTTCAGGCAATTGAAAACCTGAAAGACGGAGATAAAATCCTGATTTCCGAGGGCTGTACCCATCATCGTCAGTGTGATGATATCGGAACTGTGAAGATTCCACGATGGCTGAAGCAGCACACCGGAAAAGAACTTATCATTGAGACAAGCTCCGGCACAGAATTCCCGGAGGATCTGACACCATATGCGTTGGTCATCCATTGCGGCGGCTGCATGCTCAATGAACGCGAAGTGAAATACCGTATGAAATGTGCTGTTGACCAGAATGTACCGTTTACCAATTACGGAATTGCGATTGCGCAGATGAAAGGAATTCTGAAACGGAGCATAGAGCTTTTTTAATAAGAACCGGGGCTGTGAAAAAAGAATAGTCCCCCAAAAAAGAAAGACCAAGAGTTTATTGAGGTGACCCCTCAAAGTTAGACTTTTACGAGACGACTTCGGTCGTCTCGTTTTTTCTTTATGCAGTTAAAAGATG
>CAKRKO010000055.1 GCA_934358495.1 uncultured Eubacterium sp.
CGGGGCGTGCCCCAAGGTCATTCATCCACCCTTGTGCAAGCACAGGTGGACTCAGACCTTTTGACACTGTAATCATGATATTCTAACTCAATGGCTGATATTCCTCTATATCTGCCTGCATGAAGGTACTCATTTTATGATAAATATCCGATGCAAAATCCAAAATCGGAAATAACGCAACTGCGCCGCTTCCCTCTCCAAGTCTCATCCCGCAGGTGAGAAATGCATCTTTATTCAGTGTCTCCAGCAAAATATTTGCCCCCGGTTCCTCTGAAACGTGGGAAGCCAGAATATAATCTGCGCACTCCGGCACCAGCCGTACTGCTGTCAGAGCCGCCACCTGAGAGATGAATCCGTCCATGACCACCGGCATCTGTAACGCAGCCCCACCAAGAAACAGACCACACATTCCGGCAATGTCAAACCCGCCGACTTTTGCCAGCACATCCAATGGATCCTTCGGATCCGGCTGATTGCAGGCAATTGCTTTTTTGATCGCCTGAATTTTGCGCTGCAGGCCGTCTGTGGAAAGTCCTGCGCCACGGCCGGTCACTGTCTCCACGTCCAAGCCAAGGTATACTGCTGTCATAGCACTGCTCGTGGTCGTATTTCCGATTCCCATCTCGCCGGTTGCCAGCATCTCATATCCTTCGGCCTTTAATTCTTCTGCCCTGGCAATTCCAACTTCAATCGCTGCAATTGCCTGTTCCCGGGTCATCGCTGGTTTTTTCGTCATATTTTCCGTTCCATAAGCGATTTTTCGTTTTTCCACCCGTGGTGTGTCGATGGACATTCCGATATCTACCGGACAGATTTTTGTATTCGCCCGTTTGCACATAATAGCCACACAGGACTTCTCATCCAGAAAATTTTCTGCCACGGTAGCGGTCACTTCCTGCCCGCACTGGGTCACGCCTTCTTCTACAACGCCATTGTCCGCACACATGATCACCAGTGCTTTCCGATCAATATGTACGTCTCCTGTACGCTGAATGCCTGCGATCTGAATAACTGCCTTCTCCAGCCGGCCGAGACTTCCCAGTGGTTTTCCAAGGCTGTCCCAGTGTTTTTTTGCCGCCTCCATAGCTTTTTCATCCACGGGTTGAATTTTTTCTATCGTCTCTTCCAGTGTCATCTGTCATACCTCCTGCATGCTTCCACAAAATTTGCCGCAAATCTCGGATTGGAATAATAATATAGATGTGGAAATCCTGCCGCATACACGTTTCCTGCCTGTATACACTCCCAGCCCCTGCTTCGCTTCGGTTTTATCGCATAAAATGCCGCTCCGTTTTCTGTACTGTCAAAATAGTGGAATTCATGGGCTTTGATCCGCTCCCCATTTTTACAGAGCATCTGATCCTCCTTCGCGGTCAATTCTACATAACCGAACCGGCCAAGTTTTCCGGTATAATATGCATTTCCTTTTAAAACACCGGCCATCGGCCATCGGCAGGTCTGCATGTCTTCCATAGATTCATGCAGATACATAAATCCGCCGCATTCTGCCAGATAGGGCATTCCTGCTGTGATTTTTTCCCGGATATCCCTGCGCATGCTCTCATTCTCACTCAGCTGCTTCGCATACAGTTCCGGATAACCGCCTCCAATCAGCAATCCCTGCAGATTTTCCGGAAGTTTCTGATCATGCAATGGCGAAAAAAAGACTGTTTCCGCTCCCAGCATCCGCAACAGATCCAGATTATCCTCATAATAAAAACAAAATGCTTCGTCTTTTGCCACGCCGATACGCAGTGTTTCTGCCGATAACGCTTTTACCTGTGCACTCTGCTCCTGATATTCTCGTGGCAAAAACTGTTCCAGCGGTGTCCACGTAAAATCCGGTGCATCTTCTGCAAGATGAATGATAGCCTCCAGATCAAGGGTATCTGTCAGAATCTCTGCAAGTTTCTCAATCCGCTCCTGCAGATCCGTCAGTTCTGCCGGTGTCACAAGTCCAAGATGCCGGCTCTCAATGACACATTCTGTCACCTTTGGCACGAATCCCAGCACCGGAATCCCACATCTTTCTTTGATGACCGGTTCCAGCTGTCGGCACATAAATTCTGACGTCTGATTCAGGATCACACCACCGATATGTGATTCCGGCTGCATCTGCATAAATCCCTGAATCAAGGCTGCCACCGACAGACTCATTCCCCGCATATTTACCACCAGAATAACCGATGTATCTGTCACATCCGCCAGTTCCCAGGAAGAGGCCGTCAGTGTAACCCCTGCCACGCCGTCATAAAATCCCATGACACCTTCCATCACTGCCAGGTCTGCCTGCTGCGCATGGGTGCCAAACAATGTTCGGGTCAGCTCCCGACCAGAAAAATAGGTATCCAGATTCCGGGACGGTACGCCAAGTACTCTTGTATGAAATAACGGGTCAATATAATCCGGTCCACATTTAAAAGATGCCAGATTTCGTCCTTTATTTTTCAATGCCTGCAGCAGTCCACAGGTAATCAGCGTCTTCCCACTGCCACTGTTTGGCGCCGCCAGCATAATACGCGGTATCTTCATTTTGCCACTCCCCCCTTTCTGCTTTTTACTCCCCCTGCTTTCTTCCTCCAAAAGAAATCACATAAACGGGATTCTGTCCCATCATCAGATGATACTGCCCCAGTTTCTTTGATTTTGATATATTCACAGAAGCGATGTCTGCATCCAAAATGCCCCACTCCTGCAAAAGGGCAGTGATCTCCGCCAGTGTCTCCAGTGCGATACAGTTGACCACAATACGGATCTGCGGATTTTTTTCCCGCAATAATCCGATAATTTCTCTCATATTTCCACCTGTTCCGCCCAAAAATGCATGGGTCGGTATCGGCAGTCCCTCAAAAGCCTCCGGTGCTTTTCCATGAATGATCTGAAGATTGGAAACGCCGAATTTTTTCTGGTTTTCCCGAATCAGTTCTGCCGCTTCTTCCTTCTGCTCAATCGCATATACCATGCCCTGATCCGCCATGCGGGCTGCTTCGATGGATACAGAACCGGTTCCGGCTCCCACATCATAGATAATGGAATCCTCACAGAGCTGCAGCTTTGACAGGGAAATACTGCGCACTTCCTCCTTCGTCATCGGCACTTTTGCCCGGATAAAAGCTTCATCCGGAATGCCATGGGTAATAACCGGTGCGGCATGCTCTTTTTTCTCCAGCAGCACCACACTGACGCCTGCCGAATCGTAATTCTGAAAATCCACCGGTGTTCCGGTTGTGATCTGTTCCTCCGGATAACTCAGGTTCGTTCCCACCGACATGGAAACTTCATTCATTTCATAGGTTAAAAGAAGTTCTGCCAGTTCCCTGATACTCTTTGCATCGGAAGCCAGTGTAAACACTTTTCTGCTTTTTTTCAGTGCAGCCAGCAAATTCATCTGTCGTCCGTGCATACTTGTCAGCAGCATATCATCCCAGGATGTCTGCAGTTTTGCTGCAAAATACACTCCACTGGAAATACCACAGATCAGATGCAGCGGATACTCTGCCAGCGCATCTGTCAGCTTCTTCGCACCGCTGTAAAATCCAACGTCTCCCGACAAAGCGATCACAATGTGCCGATATTCCGAATGAGTTCTGATATATTCTGCAATCTCTGTACTCAGATACATGGAAACCATCTGTTTTTGTACAATAATTTCTGCCGATTTTTGTTCAGCATCTTTTCGACAGATTTCCCAGTTCTTCAGACTCTCCTGCACCGCCTCCAGCATCCGTTTTGCACCAATGATGCAGTCTGCCTGTTCACAGGCTAAAAATCCTTCCAATGTCATCGTCTCCGGTGTTCCCATACCAATACCAAGCAGCGTGATCTCCGGCTTTTCTGCTTTCTTCATTTCACTTTCGTTTTGCACAGTTTTCTGTGCTTTATCTTTTTTCGAATGATCAGAATCAGTTTCCAATACGGTTTCTGGCTGACCTTCTTCCTGCAGGATCAGCTGCTCTACTTCCTGCATGGAATACCCGCTTTCCTGCACCGGACGCCGGATCACCACACAGGTTGCCCCCGCCTCTTTTGCCGCCTGCACTTTATCCGCAAAGCCTCCGGCCGCACCGGATTCCTTTGTCAGTAAAAAAGATGCATTTGTTTCCTGCAGCAGCGTCACATTCAAATTTTTTGAAAACGGTCCCTGCATGCATATCAGCTGTTTTTTCGGTAGCCCGATCCGTTCTGCTGTTGTAAAGGCTTCCGCCTGCGGCAGTACCCTTGCATACAGACGGTCTCTGTCCGAAATCCGCTCTGTAATTTCCGGCAGTTCTTTTAAACCTGTAGTCAGCAAAATATTTCCCTGCTGGGTCTCCAGCCAGTCTACTGCCTCCTGACAGGTTGCAAAGGACACGATATGATCAAATTCTGATAAATCCAAAGTCTCACGCTGCAGCCGGACATAACGCATTCCCGCCGCTTCGCAGGCCTTTCTGATATTTGCGGTTACTTCCACTGCATGTGGATGCGTTGCGTCAATGACTGCCTTCAATCCGTCTGACATCCGTTCACGGATCTGATGCTCCATTTCGGCTGCATCCATACGTCCGGTATGTACCTGCACATATTCCGAAGTTTCTGATTCTAATAACTCTTCTCCGTATTCTGTTGCCACACAGATTTCCGCATATATCTGATGCTCCTTCAAAAATCCTGCCAGCTGCCGTCCCTCGCTTGTTCCGGCAAATACCAGCCAGGCTGTCTGTTTTCTCATATCCGATATCCCCTCGGTGTCACCATGCATCCATTGATTTCTTTGGTCTGGGAGTTTCCAATGAATACTGTAGTAAACATATCTACTTTCAGATCCCGCAACTCTTTTAATGTGTAAATGTGTTTTTCCTCGCCGTCACGGCCAATCTGGCTGACAGTTGCGCACACCAGTGTATCCGGCTGATACTGCAGGATCAGATCACATGCTTTCTGCAGATAGTCATGCCGTTTTTTGCTGGACGGGTTATACAGACAAATAACAAAATCTGCTTCAGCCGCTGCCAGCAGACGTTTTGCAATCTTTTCCCATGGTGTCAACAGGTCACTAAGACTGATCAGGGCAAAATCATGGATCAGCGGTGCACCAAGGACTGCCGCTCCACCAATGGCTGCTGTCACACCCGGCACACACTCTACTTCCACATCCGGATATTCCTGGCCGATTTCCAGCATCAGTCCGCTCATGCCATACACGCCGGCATCTCCACTGCAGATCATGGCTGTTGTCTTTCCTTCTTCTGCCTTTTCAAATGCCATCCGGCAGCGCTCTACTTCCTGTTTCATTGGTGTGGTCAGGAATTCTTTTCCTGCAAAATGCTCCTGCACCAGATCCACATACACAGTATAGCCGATGATCACATCACAGGATTCCAATGCTTTTACGGCACGGATTGTCATCTGTTCATATGCGCCCGGTCCAATTCCAACTACATATATTTTCTTCACGATAGTTCTTCCTCCCAATATAACTTTATCACTCACATCTGATGATGTTCTGACTCTGTCTCAGTATTTTTCCATCCACAGATTCCTCGAACATGCTCTGATTCAATAATGCCACGGTAACTCCATTTTCAGCCTGCTTTCTGCAGATCCAGTCAGGATGTTCCCGCCGTTCTTCCGGCAATGCCGCCACCGCTGCACGTTCACACACATTTCCGACACCAGTTGTTCTTTTTACAAAATCAGATATCGGATATTTCCCCGGAACTGCAAGTAATTCTTCTGCTGAAAAAGTCTCAAACGGCACCTTCCATGCCGCTGCCAGCTGACAGATTGCCGGTTCCTCCGCTTTCAGATCAATGGATGCGATTTTACAGATACTCTCCGGATGGATCTGACAGGAATCCAGCACTTGCCTTACCTGGGAAAAAAGTTCCTTTGGCTTCTTATTTTTCCGACATCCGATACCAAGAATCACGGTCTGCGGCACCAACACCAGAACATTCCCCGGCCATCCTCTATGGACGGACACTACAATGCCTGCAATCTGCTCTGTTTTTCTCTGGTCTGACGCTTCCAGGAAATCCTCTTTTTCCTCAAAACGCAAATATTCTTCCGGCCAGTCTCCCTGGATCTTCACACCCGGTTCCGCATAAAACGGAAGTTTTTTCCCGGTCACAAACACCGCCGCCGCATATTTGGCAAGCACGCGGTCCATGATTCGCAGCTTCTGATTCTGCGCCCACACATCCACGGCCAGCCGTCCGTTGACGTCCGAAGCCGTGGTGATCACAGGATCTGCTCCGATGCCATCTGCCACAAGCTTCGCCCATGCATTGCCACCGCCCAGATGCCCGGACAGCAACGAGATCACATGCACACCGCACTCGTCTGCCACCAGCACCGCCGGATCGCAGTATTTGTTACACACAAAAGGCGCAATGGTGCGCACTGCAATTCCGCAGGCGCCAATAAAAATCAATAACTCAGACTGTGGAAAAACGTCCTGACACCAGGATTGCAATCCATCTTTCACTGACTTTAAACCTTCTGCAGCATATTTTTCTGCAATCTGCTTTTTCCCACTGTATAAAACAACTTCTGTCTGTTCCAGTCCGCGCAGCAACTCCCGTATCCGGCAGGACAGCGCATAACCGTTCTCTGTAAAGGATATGATTCTGACTCTGTTCATCCCATATTCACTTTCTGTTACTGTTTCGCTTTTCTGAATTCCGTTGTAAACTCCGGATGATACAGTTCGGATCTGTCATAGTTTGTATGTGTCACCGCATCACCGATGATCATCAGCGCTGTTTTTGTAATATTATGCTCTTTTGCAGTCTGTGCCAGTGTTCCCACAGTACAGATATATTTTTCTTCTTCCGGCCAGGTTGCCTTGTATACAATGGCTGCCGGTGTGTCTGCGGTATATCCGCCTGCAATCAGCTCTTTTGACAGTTCTTCCAGCAGTCCGGTGCTCAAAAATACCACCATAGTTGCCTGATGTGCCGCAAAAGAAGCAATGCTCTCACGATCCGGCACCGGTGTCCGGCCTGCCATTCGTGTAATGATCACGCTCTGAGACACATTCGGAAGGGTATATTCCAGATTCAGTGCTGAGGCTGCACCACAAAAAGCACTGACCCCCGGACAGCTCTCGTATGGGATTCCCATCTCATCCAGACGGTCCATCTGCTCCCGGATCGCGCCGTAAATGCACGGATCACCGGTGTGCAGACGAACAGTCATCTTATCTTTTGCATGTGCCTGTTCCATTACTTCCAACACTTCTTCCAGTGTCATTGTCGCACTGTTATATACCTCACAGCCCTCTTTTTTGTAATCCAACAACTGTGGATTTACGAGAGATCCTGCATAAATGATCACATCTGCCTGTTCCAGCAGATTTTTTCCCCTTACGGTAATCAGATCCGGTGCACCACTTCCTGCACCAACAAAATATACCATAGATTTTTCCTCCTTCTGATTTCTTCTTACATATATATTTACTCTTTTTTCTATCTGTTTTTGTAAGGCGTCACATATATTTTGTCTGCCTTCTACTGTCCTGTCTGTACACTTTTTCCATGCATTTTCTACAGAACAATATTTTTCTTATATTTCATCGCATTATCGTTCTGCCAGCAGACACTCCAGCAGTTCTTCTGCCCTGTCTGTCCGCCCAAGTTCACCCATGGCATTGGAATATAATACCGCACCGATCTGCAATTGTCCCTGCGCCCGGTGATTCAGATAATACTCTACTTTCTCTGTTATGATCTGCAACGTTTTCTCCCAGAAAAGGGTCTGCTTCAAAATTGCAAGCCCTTCGTCTGTGGTCACCGCTGACAGAATCTGATTGGCCGTTTTGGCATCTGCCCCTGCACGCAACGCGCAGGCCGCCATGATCTCCATACGGGCATCCGCATCTCTGGAATGGGTATTCATAATACCCCCGGCCACTTTAATAAACTTTCCGATGTGGGCCACAAACAAAATGCCTTTTAAGCCCATATTTACTGCAAAATCAATGGTCTGCCCCACATAATTACTGCATTTGACCGCTTCCTCTGCCTCAAAAGGAAAGTGACCGGACAGATACTGCAGTCCATAATTTCCCGGTGCAATCAGCAGATACTGTTTTCCGCCGGAAGCTTTCTGTTTCATTTCCACTTCAATACTGGAAATCAGTGCCTTTTCACTCATCGGTTCCACAATTCCACTCGTTCCGAGAATAGAGATTCCACCCAGGATTCCAAGCCTTGGATTAAAAGTCCGCTTTGCGGTATCTGCTCCTTCCGGCACACAAATGCACACGCTTATCCCACCGGAATATCCATATTTTTCACAGACCGCCTGTACTTCCTTCTCAATCATGCTGCGGGGTACTTTGTTGATGGCAGGTGCTCCGATGGGCTGTTCCAGTCCTGGAAGGGTGATGGTTCCAACGCCTGTTCCGGCTGTAATTCCTACCACAGCATTTTTTTCTTTTAAATGCTTCTGCTTCTCATCAAAATATTTCTTCTCTCCACACTCTGATCCGGCATGTAAAAATACTTTTTTCAGCCTTTTTGCCGCTTCCACTTCGCACAGACTTACATACGCATACACCAGAATACCGTTGGTCACATCCGGATCATCCCCGCCATCCTTACGAATGGCACAGGATACTATATCCTGCCCGCGCTTCACATCCAGCACTTCCAGCCAGATGCGAATACCCTTCGGGGTCAGCAGTTCCACCACAGGAAGTTCCTCTTTTGCAAACAGCATTGTTGCCGCTGCCTTAGCCGCTGCTGCCGCACAACTTCCCGTGGTGTAGCCGAAACGCATTTTTTTATTGTCTTTTATAACAAAATACTCTTCCAGTCCGTTTTTCATCTCATATGTGCTCCAAATAGGTTTTTTACATCTTTCTTCTGTTATTTCTGCTTTGCAGACGCCGTTTCTCCTGTCAGGCTTCTTTTCCGCGCTCCTGCAGATTTGTCTGCAGGAACGGCAGAATCTTCTCCAAGGAAGGATTCTCCGTTTTCGGCATCCACGCTGCAATGATATCTATGGTATCCTCTGATCCGCCAAAAGGTACTGACACTAGTCTGCCCCTGGACTGCAGTGGAATGGACAGATATGCCGGCAGGATCGTCACTCCCATATTTGCAGACAGCATCAGCAGGATCGTCTCTACATCCTCAATCTTCGCTACCACATTCGGGTGATAACCATGTTTCCAGAACGGCTCTATGATTCGTTTATCCTCACCAATCTCACTTTCCGGCGTACAGGCCAGAATCAGGTTTTCATCTTTCAGATCCGACCTTGTCACATACGGTTTCTGCGCCAGGATATGGGTTCGTGAAAACACTGCCGACATGCGCTCTGTGCTGATTTTCAGTACTTCCACGTCCTGATAGTACCGCTCCTCAAACATTGGCATCAGTACCAGATCCATTTCTCCATTTTTCAGCATTTTTAACAGCATGGACGGGCTCTGGCTCGTAAACTTCATGGCAATATTCGGATATTTTTCATTGAAAGCCTGAATCTTCTCAGCCAGCCCCGTATTACCGATACCAACGGAAAACCCGATTTTCAGAGAACCGATAAATCCGCTGGAAGCCTCCCTTGTCCGCTCAATGGCCGTATCAATTCTTTTTAATATAGATGAAGCTTCTTTTAGAAACACTTTTCCCGCTGGTGTCAGCACTACTTTTTTCTTGGTACGCTCAAACAGGCTCACACCAAGCTGTTCCTCCAGTGCCTTGATCTGCTGGGTTACCGCAGTCTGGGAAACATACATGGCTTTCGCTGCTTTGGTAAAATTCAGTTCATGAGCCACCGCCAGAAAATATTCCAGTTGTCTGCTATTCATTTTTAGTTCTCGCCTTCCGGTTTGTTGTATTTGACATACCCCGGATGTCTGCCTGGGATCTTGTATCCATTTTTACGCAGATCCATCAGTCCGTCAATCTGATCCTTTGGCATATCCGGTGCTCCACCAAGCAAATGAACATACAGAGAAGTTTTTGCGTACATCTCCAGTGACTCCATACGGAAATAAGCACGGGTAAGGCTGTCTCCTACTGTCAGTGCTCCGTGATGTGCCAGCAGAACTGCATCGTGCTCCTGCAGGTACGGTGAGATGGAATCCGGCACTTCATCTGTGGAAGGTTTTGCATACGGTGCAATCGGAACTGCACCAAGATTTACGATAAACTCCATCACATGATAGCCGTCCAGTGGACGTCCGATAGATGCAAATGTTGTAGCGATCGGCGGATGCGCATGTACCACTGCCTTTACATCCTCACGCTCTTTATAACAACGGAAATGCATTTTCATCTCAGAAGACGGCTTGTATCCTTCTGCTGCTGAAATTACGGTTCCGTCCTCTTTCATATGCACCAGGATTTCCGGGGTCATTGCTGCCTTACTTACACCAGACGGAGTACATAAAAACGTACCGTCTTCCAGTTTTACAGACACATTTCCATCATTTGCTGCCACAATGCCTCGCTGCCACATTTTATGGCAGACATCACAGATTTCTTTGCGTTCTTTCATTGCATTTAATTCCATATCATATTCCTCACAATCTCTTCTGCTACTTCATATAGTTTTCATTTCTTAATGCCGCTTTTTCTGAGGAGTAAAATCCCGGTTTCTGCGTTTTGTAACAAAATAATTCAGGATTCCACCGCCCACGATAATGACCGCTGCCACCACAAGCACACGTTTTGCTGCCTCCTGTGGCAACGCACCTTTGCTCTCGATGGAATCCGCATAAAAAGTCAGTGTATAGGCAATTTCATGGGGTGTTCCCATGGCCGTTGTATCCGCGATCACCGGCATTTCCTCGTCAAATGCCAGAACCGGGATTGTAAACGTGGAATAACCGTTCTCATTTTTATTATCATTCAATAGTTTTTCCCCGTCCACGATCATATAATCATAGTTTGAACTGCTCCACTGCAGCTGCGCATATGCTTTTCCGCCCTTTACGATAAATACCGTTGGCGAAACTACAGTTGCCTTTCCACTTCCGCCCTTCAGCATCACGTCAATGGCATATTCTCCGTCTTCTTTTTCCACGAAAAGAGGCTCCGCCTGCGCATTACCGCACAGACAGACACTGATCAATAATCCAAAACATAATCCCATCAGGGGACGAAGCAGTCTTTTCTTAAACATGTTCCATTTTTTCATTCTGTCACTTTTCCTTTTCTATGTCGTTCCTACAGATTTTTCCGTTTATAAATAAACCAGAAGGAAAGGAATAAAAACACAACCAGATAGATTGCAAGAATCAAAATACCGATTGGATTGATGGCCTCCCCTTTTGCAATGCTTCGGATCATGGCACTGGTCTGGGATAACGGCAATGCACCAATCACCTGTCGAATGCCCTCCGGCATATTGTCCATGGAAAAAAATGTATTACACAGATAAGACATCGGCATAATGACATAGTTGGAAAACCGTGGTACATCTGTGTGGTTTTTCGCAATAAAGGAAACCACAACGGCAATCGTTGAAAATACCGCACCGTTTAAAAACATGACCAGAAAAGAAAAAACATTAAATACAAGTCCCGTTTTGATTGGCAGGATCAGAAGCATGATCACACATCCAGCATACAAGCCTCGCAGACTTCCCGCAATGACCTGTCCCACAATAAACTGCCACAGTGGCGTCGGAGAGATCATCACCTGATCAAAAGCTTTCTCATATAATCTTTGCACATTCAGATTCTGTGCAATAGCGTTAAAACTTCCCGTCATTGTTGTCAGAGCTACTACACCCGGAATCAAAAAATTAAGATATGGTTCTCCATGAGAAACCATCTGGATTCCCATTCCAAACACAATCAGATACATCAACGGCGCGATCATGGCTGCCAGAGTAATCTTATAAAAATCCCTACGGAACTCCGTCCATTTTTCCCATAATACAGTTATAATTCCCATCGTTACCGCTGCCTCTCTTTCTGCTCTGCCCGTGCCACAAATACATCTTCCAGCGTGGTATTGCGCAAAGCAGTCTGACCGGTGAGCCTGCTTAAATGAGCAATCGCCTCTTCTCTGTTTTGGAAATAATGGCTCTTTAAACCATCCTGCGTCATCTCATCTACTGCAAAATGTCCCAGCTGTTCCACCATTTTTTTCGGTTCATTCACTTCTTCCAGACGTCCTCGGTCCATAAAGGCCACCCGCTGACACAGGCTTTCCGCCTCTTCCATATAATGGGTCGTCAGAAGGATCGTCAGATTATGGTCATTAAGCTGTCGCAGCAAATTCCACATCTGGCGGCGGGAAAGTGCATCCATTCCCGCCGTCGGCTCATCCAACAATAAAATCTCCGGTTCTGTCAGCAAAGCACGACAGACCATCAGTTTTCGTTTCATTCCACCGGAAAGCTTTCGCACTGTCCTGCGTCTGAAATCGATCAATCCGCAAAACTCCAGCAGTTCTTCTGTCTTTTCCTTGATCTTTTTACGGGGCATAAAATACAGCCGCCCCTGATACTCCATCACCTCATCCATGGTCATATCCTGACGCATGGAATACTCCTGGGTTATCACACTGATTTTGCGCTTCAAGCCCGGATTTTTACGGGAAAGCACTTCTCCGTTTACCCGAACCTCGCCTGCCGTTGGAAGCAGCAGCGTGGACATCAGACTTATGGTCGTTGTCTTTCCTGCTCCGTTTGGTCCCAGCAGTCCGAAAAATTCTCCGGTTTCAATTTTCAGATTCAGATCATCCACAGCGGTAAAGGAGTCAAATTTCTTTGTCAGATTTACCAGTTCTATCATTTTCCGGACTCCGCATCTTTCGCAATGATCAGGGAATAGTATCCTGCATCATCCGGAATCTCTTCCACATTTCGGTATACATGTTCCGTTTCCATGCCGCAGTTTTCCACCATAGACACCTGTTTTCCCGTCTCACGCAAAATATCTTTCACCTGTTTCATCTTTTTGCCGGATTTCATAAAAACATAATTGCCCTCTGCATCCGGTGTATCGCCCAGACGATGAACCGCCGGTACGATATGTAATGTCTGGTTCCACTCCACCAGTGGCTGATTGGTTCTGGCTGCTGCCGCGCAGAAAGATGTGATACCGCTTACCAGTGCAGTTTCATAACCATCTTCCTCCACACGTCTCTGCAGATAAGAAAAGGTAGAATAAATCGTCGGATCTCCCAGTGTCAGAAATACGATATCACGTCCCTGATCCAGCACTTCCTCCAACGCTTTTGCACCTTTTTTGTGATTTTCTTCCAATTCTTTTGCATCGTGTGTCATCGGCATATAAATGGAAAGCAATTCCTTGTCTGCCAGTTCCGGTGCTGCCTGCACAGCAATCTTATAAGCAACCGTTTCTTTTGCGTCAGCCCCAGGCACTGCGATCACCTCTGTCTCACGGATCATTCGAACTGCCTTTAATGTCATCAATTCCGGATCTCCCGGTCCTACTCCTACTCCGTATAAAATTCCTCTCATCTTAAGTTCCCCTTTCTCAAAAATAAAATATATATACTCTTTTTTCTATATTCGTTCGTTTATTCGAAGAACATCTCCGCCATATAGGCATCGCTGAACTTCTTATGTGTGGATAATTCCACATAGCGCATTTCCTGCTGCAGATGCGTAAGTTCCTGGCGGGCATCTTCTGACAAAGCCGCCGATACTGCACCTTCACCTGCTGCATTTCCTACGGAGACCGTCACATGTTCCAATTCCGCCGGGATTAATCCAATGGCTGCAGCGCTTTTTTTATTCAAAAAGCTGCCAAATCCACCGGCCAGGATCACCTGTTCCACATCTGTGACGGCAATCTGTCTCTCCTCCAGCAAAATCTGAATGCCTGCTGCAATGGAGGCTTTGGCCAGCTGCAGTTTTCTCACATCTGCCTGGGTTACCTTTACCTCATCCGTCAGCCAGATGCAGGTTCCATCTTCATCCTCGCCCAGATATCCGGCAAAAGCTTCCTTCACATCGTCCGCATCCGCCATCAGTCCGGTTTCATCCAATAGTCCCGTCTCCAGGAAAACAGCCAATGCATCGATCAGACCGGAGCCACAGATTCCGATGGCCTTTACATCATCGATGGTGGAACAGCAGATTTTTCCATCTTCCAGCCATACTTTTGATATTGCACCGGAAGCGGCCGGCATTCCCTTGGCAATCTCTGCTCCCTCAAAGGCAGGTCCGGCGGCCGTGGCACAGCAGACAAACTTGCCTGATTTTCCAAGTACCATCTCACCATTTGTACCGATATCCAAAAGCAGCGTCTCTTTCTCGTCGAATTGCGCCAATTCAGAAGAATGCATCTGAACCGCTGCCAGATCCGATACAATATCGCCACCCACGTATCCAGCCACGGATGGAATCACATACACTTTTTTACAGTTTGACATACCAAGTTTCTCTGCTTCGTATACTTCTCCAAACAGAGACAACGGTGTAAACGGTGCCACACCGATACTCTCCGGAGAAAGACCGCAAAACAGATGACACATTACGGTATTTCCTGCAACTGCCAGCATCTGAATGGGTTCCGTTCTTCCAGTCTGCGCTTTCAGCTGTATCAGCATCATATTGATTTGTGATACAATGGCATCTCTCAGCCGGTTCAGACCATATTCCATAGACGCCTGTATTCTCGAGATCACGTCTGCGCCAAAACTGCGCTGCGCATTCGGCGCACTGACCGTTCCCAGCCGTTCTCCGGTTGTTCCATCCAATAAATGACATACCACTGTCGTGGTTCCGATATCACAGGCTGCCACCAGCCCTTCTATGCCATCTGCCGGATACAGATAACAGTTTCCTCTCTCCGCGATCAAAGACTTCTGTTCTTCCGGTATGGTGATACACATACCATCCTCACACAATGTCTGGCAGGCAAGCACCTCTCCGATTCCATCTACCTTCACCATACATTTCCTGCAGGTTCCGTTTCCGCCACAGGGCGCATGTACCTGCGTGATTCCAACCTCTTGAAACACTTCAAGGAGCGTGGTGTGCTTCCACGCTCCTGTGTATGCTGTCTTTTTATTTCCAAATATTACTTCTATTTTCATTCCCTGTAATTCCTTCTCTTACTACTTCTTTGCCTGTCTCACATCCAACATCTGCAGACCCAGAAATCCACATTTATTTTAACAGAACATCCCCTTTGTATACAAGTGTATTTTCCTCTATTTCAGTAAAATACAGCTGCTGTACGCAATCGTATTCTTCCCATAATTATATTTCATTCCGGACTGAATACACACTTTGCTGACAAATAATCCATATGCTTCCATAGATGGAATGGATTTCTCCGGGAACCGGCATGGTGCATCCGGATAGGTACATTTTTTACATACCTGACAGGCTCCTGCTGCCATCGGAATGCAATCCGCATCCTGACTGCGCACGTACTCTACGAGTGCGGCAAACCGTTCTTTCTGATTCTGCTCCGTCTCCATCATGGTTTCCACATCAAATTCGTCCTCCAGTTGTCCTACAGACTGCACCAGAATACCTCTGGTGTACGGAGCTACTTTCTCGGCAATTTCTTCCAGTGTTCCACATCCCGGTGGACAAGCCCAATTGCGATTGTAAGAACGGCAGCGGTCTGCCGCGCACATCTGACGCACTTCCGGCAGAAACTCCAGTGCTTCCACGTTCAACGCACCTGCTTCTTCGAACCCGAACCGTTCCTTTGCCTCCCGGATCAAAGTTTCTAATTCCATGGTAAATCCCCCCTGTTTCTCTTTTTTTTCCACAGAATTAATTATAAATCTACCTATATAAAAACTCAATGGAAGAACCCTTATGGTGTCATTCCATTTTTGTATGTTACCATGCGTTTCTTTGCATGCAATATTCCTTTTCTACGTTGCAATTTCACATTGAAAACATGCTATGTCAAATTATTTTCCAACTGATATAACCCCAGAAAGCCAGGCCACAGGCCTGACTCTCCTTTTGATCAAATATACCAGCATCTTTTCTCTCATCTGATATATTTTCTTCTCGTTACATTTCTTCTGTTCCAAAGAAATTATCTACAAAAATCTCACGCATCGGATTATAATTATCCACATTCCATGCCATTGTCAGACTTGGATCACTGATGATATCCGTATCCAGGAAACACACACTGTCATTATTTGACAGCAGATTTCTCGAATCCAGAATACACACACCGACCCCGGCCTGCACCCATAGCATTTCCTCCTGCACAGAACTTGCAAATTTCACTTTAGGATTAAAGCCACTCATTTTACATGCATCAATGATCAGTTTCGGAGACTCTTCCGAATCTTCCGTAGATACCATGATAAAGGTATCATCCTTAAAATCAGAAAGTTTTACATAGGATGCATTCGCCAGACGATGATTTTTGTGTACCACCACATGATCTCTGGTTTCTTCAATGATTCTGTATTTCATCTTTTCCCGGTGTTCCACGTCGAATTTCAATGTAATGATCAGATCCAATTTGTTTCCATACAGATTCTCCACCAGCGCGTTAAAACTGTAATTCTGCAGATTGATCTTTACATTCGGATAACAGGTGGCAAAATGCTGCAGCACCCCCGGGAACAGATCTCCCACATAGGTTCCGTCCAGAATACCGATGTTCAACTCACCACTCAGCCCCTGAAAACTGTTCAGTGCCTTTGCTACCGTCACATTGTAATCGTTGTAGATTTTTTCAAATCCTTCCAGCAAAACTACTGCCGCCGGTGTCAGCCGGACCGAACGGTTATTTCGGATAAAAAGCTGCATATTCAGTTCCGTCTCCATGGACGCAATCTGACGGCTCAGAGCCGGCTGTGTGATAAACAGCTTATCTGCGGCTTTCGTAAAATTCAGGCACTTGGCTGCCGTGATAAAATACTTCATTTGAATCATGTTCATGGCTAAAATCCCCCTGTGCTCTATCCTATCATATTTCGCCTGTTTTTGCAAAAAAAATAACGAGACCATTGAGACTGCCTTATGAAAGACTTTCTTTTGCTTATAATAAATTAAACATTGCTTTTACAATATTTTTCAGTATTTCCATCTGGTATAATAGCTTATTTTCCAATCATTAATGCTCCATACATTTTTATGCATAGAAATCTTCTACTGCCTTGAAGAAGGCATTGATATTATCCCATGGAGACATAGGCGGAATATCGCAGCCGGAAGAAATCACGAAGTTTTTGTATTTGCAGCACTCGCTCATTACTTCTTTTGTTCTGTTGTATACACTCTCTGCGGTTCCGTTTCTGAACTCGCCAGCCGGGTCTACGTTACCCATAGCAATAAGGTTTTCCGGAACATGGCTCATCATCTCCGCCATATTGATGGCATTTCCGAAATGATACATCAGGCAGCC
>CAKRKO010000056.1 GCA_934358495.1 uncultured Eubacterium sp.
GATAATCCAAGTGCCAGTCTGGTACGTTCGGAACTTACTGCACGCTCTCTGTAAACACTATCTCTGAAACGTGGATTTTCATCCGGAGATAACTTGTATGGAATTGCCTCCAAGTCATCATTGATATTTTCAGACTCATACGCAATACGCGCGACCTCAACAAAAACATCTTTTCTTAAATCCGAAACCTGTGTGTGTAATCCTCTCATAAAAACTAATCACCCTTTCCTATGATCTCTCCTATCCCTGCCAATAGTTTAAATCCTAACCCCATACACGGTCAATAGGAAATACCCAGGGTACTTAACAAAAAACAATCAGTTACCATTTGCACACTATCCCCTGCCTTTTCATATGATAAAACAAACCTTAGAATAGGAAAGGACATCATATTTTGAACTGTAATTGCAATTCTATGAACTCTGATCGTCCGTATATAACGGATTTTAAACGTCCCGACTGTGAGAACCAGACCATCGCCATGGCCTATGTTCCCTGGCAGCAATTCCGGAATCTGTACGATCTGGGCCGAGCCCTTCAGGTCGGTACTATTTTTGCCGAATTAGATAAACCATTTACCGGGAAAGGAGGTATGTGTCGTGAACACTGCATGTAATGTGGAAAAACAGCGGCTGATGAATGCCATTTACCAGTGCGGCTTTGCCATCAGCGATATTACCCTCTTTCTGGATACCCATCCGAAGGATCCTGATGCACTGGATTATTTTCAGCATATGAAACACAAATACAACCATCTTGTGACAGAATATGAAACAAAATTCGGTCCCCTTACCCAGACCGGAGAACAAAGGCAGAATTATTGGCAGTGGGTCGTGTCACCGTGGCCATGGGAAAGGGGGAACTACTAATTTATGTGGAATTATGAAAAAAGATTACAGTATCCGGTTTGTATCACGAAATCCAACCCGGCAATTGCAAAGATTATCATCTCTCAGTTTGGCGGACCGGATGGAGAACTCTCCGCTTCCATGCGGTATCTGTCCCAGAGATATGCAATGCCTTACCGGGAAGTAGCAGGGTTATTGACAGACATTGGAACAGAAGAATTTGCTCGCGCATGATGGAAGTGACTGCTACATATAATAAGAAGGTTTGAGAAACTTGTATATGATTATATTACACGATTACCCGCCCTTTTTCAACTCTGGCAGCGACATTTCCAGAATAATCAAAGTCAACCTTTCCATTTTTTACATACCACACGCCATTCTTATTGGCAGCCAGACCGTTGTAGCTAAAATCTACCATTCCGTCTTTCAGCTTCCACCAGCCGTTCTCGTTACTTTCTACGCTGTTGCAGGTGAAATCAACTTTACCATTGACGATGCGCCACCAGCCATTCTGATTTTTGGCAATACCGGTGTAGGTGAAATCTACCTTGCCGTTGCGGACATACCACCAACCGTTTTTATTCTGTGCTACAGTGGTGACGTTTGATGCAATCTGGCCATTCTCATAATAGTACCAGTTTCCGTCTGCTGCTCTCTCGTCAGCGACACGGCCGTTGAGATTTGCCGGAATTTCTTCCAGAGACTTATTCATGATCGCATAAGCCACTGCTTTGGCAACCGCTTTGTGGCCAGCTTTCTGGTACAGGTTGTGATCGTCCCGGTCATCCACAAAGCAGATCTCCAGCAGGAGTGCCGGCGCGTTGGTTTTGTTCAGCACTTTTAGTTTTTTGGAAATCTTGGTACCACGGTCTGTGAATCCCAATTTGCTCATGTTAGCACGGATCCGCTCTGCGACTTCCGGCTTTCCTTTGTTCATAGCATTTACCCACACTTCAAAACCGCCAATACGACCATCTCCCGGATAATCATTTCGGCCGGAATTCAGATGAATCGAAAATACAAACGATACGCTGTGTGAGTTACATTTTGCCACGATTTTGTTCAATACATCATCCTGACTGCTGCCATTGTCTGCGGTATCGTTGTAGACGGTCCAACCGTTGCTCTTTAAAATGTTGATCATCTCTGCTACGATCAGACGATTCTCTTTGGACTCATCAAGCAGGCCTACGGCTCCGCATGCTACTTTACCCGCCGGGTTGTGTCCGGCATGAATACTAATTGCTGCCATTTATTTGCTACCTTCTTTCTTTTCGATATACTGTTTGAATAACTGATGTAAACCAGTGGATGCCAGACCACTGAATAATCCACTTAAAATAACGGATGGCGAAACATTCCAGCTATTTATCCAGATAGCCAGTACCACACCAAGCAACGCACACACGGTCGGAATATATTTGTTGTCCACATCTTTCACCCATTTCTTGATCACATAGCCTACGCACAGACAGATTCCTACAATCACTGGAATCATAAAGTCTGCTAAAAATCCTAAATCTGTCATTTTTTTACTGTCCTTTCTTTTTCAAATGCAATTCTTCAATTTCCTGTTTCATTTTTGTTACCATGCCATTTCCACCTAATTTATGATATGCATCGTACATCTCATTGAAATTCTCATAAGCATATGACGGTATTTCTCCCAGCTGCATGTATTTATCATGATATTCAATCAGCTGGACTCGCAGGAGCAGCATTGTTCCATGGCTGTTGGCTTCCCGCTGTTTCCGTTCCACCTCGATGCGCTCATTTCGCTCGATAACATCGGCTTTCTTTTGCTTTCTCTGTTCCTGCAGGAGCCACACAATATAACCCATCAATGCCGTTAATATGATTGGTAGTGCTATAAGGTATGTCTGCAGTAGTAAATCGTTCACGTCTTTTAACCACTTCCTTCCAAAAAATTTATAAAAAGAGCCGGCACCGAAGTGTCGACTCTGATTATCTTTATTCTGCTGCCTGATCTGATACTGGTGTATCTACCGCAACCTCCGTCTTAGCGTCTTCATATCTACGTTTCTTTCTTGACTTTGGTACTGGCTCCGGAACTGGTGTTGGAGTCTGTACTGGTGTTGGCATCGGAACCGGAGTTGGTGTCGGTGCAGGCATCGGTGGTACAGGTGGTGCAACTGTCTCCTGCTGTGATTCTTCGATTTTGTTCTCAATAAATCTGAGACAATCTGCCATCACCTTTGTGCTCTCTCCTTTCGTCTCAATGTCTTTCATTGTATTGTATAAAAGCTGTAAATCCTGTGTTTGAATCATTGTTTTCTCCTTTCTTATGACGTAATCCATGTCGCTGTGCCATATACCGTACTACCACTTGCTGGTGTACCTTTGTTAGAACCATAATTGTAATAAGTACATTCTATTTTGCCAGTAGTCCTTATAATGACATAAGCCATATAAGGATTACCACTATATACCACTGTAACTGGAACACTTATATCCGCTACTGGATGCCATCCAACCGGTACCCATGGTAGACTTGACGTTGATGTACCATAGAAATTTGCAACAACTACTTTTCCATACTTTCGAAATATTCCGCTAGCTGATGCCGAAAATGCATCTGCCGGAATTACTCGATGATTTACTTTTGAACCATTCATTACCGGAACCCAAGTGCCAGTGGTGTTGGCAGTGTTAAATGTTGACCAGTCGTAACCGTGTTGGCTTTTGAAAGTGTCCCAGTTTGTGCCATTGATTGTGATTTTTCCACTCTCTATGTCAACATTGCTCTCTGAATATATCTTAGCTGAATCTGGATCAACGTGAACAAATGATGTTCCAAGTCGTAAATCTCCAGACGCACTACTTCTGCGGTAGCCTTCGCATCTCATTACCGCTTGAGCATGGTTTCCACTTCCATCTACCGATCCACCAACAGTTCCCATATATGCCATATCATAATAACTACCGCCTGCGCCACCATCTTCAGCATCATAGTATTGTTTGATGATCGCACTCTCGCCATTTAATACCATTGTCGTTGAAGTTAATCCCAAATTTCCATTGGATACATGGGTTAAATCTGTTGATCCTATTTTGACCGTTTTTGCTTTTACTTCTCCGCCAAATACGCCATTCGTACACTTCAGCGTTCCATCTGATGTAATCTGCAGATTTGTTGAATCGACAGTAAAATGACCAGTGGTGAGGTCTATGCTGTTTCCGGTGATTTTCAGTTCGGAGTTGAGTTGGTTTGTTACATCGCCTTTATTTACCTGATCTTCTGGTGCTGGTATCCAATCGGTGGCTTTGTTGCCTTTTTCGAGTTTGAAATTACGGTATTCTATAATGGTTCCTTTATTTACTGCAACAGTAGCAAAAATATTGTATAAGCTTTTTGTGACGTCAAGAGATGTCTGTGGAATTGTAAAACTTACCGATATTTTTTGCCATTTCCCGTTCATGTTTGCTTTGATTTTGGTTTCAGAAAAAAATGCTATTTTATAATCAACTGACCGAAAATCACAGGAAAACTTAACGCCTTCTTGTGTCAGATTGGTTGTTTTAACTTCTACGCTTGCAGTGTAAGTTTCCCCTATTTTTCTAACTATTTCTGCTGGAGTCTCAGACATTTTATTTTCAACCCAAGTATGCGCATTAAATTTCACATTATCTAACAAAGTAATCTTGCCATTTTCCCGCTTTGTATTGCTTGGGTAATCACTACCTATTAAATAAATAGTATTGCTATTTTTTAATAAATTTCTCCCACCAACCGCGATCCCATCAATCGAACTACCAACAGAATATGATGTTGAACTACTATTATCTGTGTACGATACGATTGTTCTAGTCCACAGATATGGTTTGCTTGGGTCGGTTTGCGGAGGTGTGGCCAGCCATGTACCTGTTGGGGCCGAAATCGCACTGCTTCCGGTAAGATACGTTATGGAGGTTGATTTTATTCCTCGTCCTGCTGCTCCTGTAGCTCCTGTCTTTGCCACTGCAAATGAGAACTTTTTATTAATTGTGATCCCGTCAACAACCACCGGAATGATGGCTTCGCAACTACCGGTCAATGTAGCAGTTGTTTTAAATGTTACCGTAGGAGATACCGTATTATTATTTGATACTGTCGCAGAAATTCCTGTTGGACAGGTTATGTTAGACGCTGTGATACTGGATTTACGCAATGTATTTCCACAATAAGACACAATTTCTGTAGTACAGCTAAGTCCTGCCGGTGCCCCAGTTGTATTGCCCTGAAAAGTATACGCTTCACTTGTGAGAGTGACAGAATAAGCATCTGACAAATCCACAAGTGTGACACTGCTTGACCCTTTTATTGCCATTTTGAATTCCTCCTAACCTAAACACATTACTCAAGGTTACAGGTAACGGATAAGGTGCTGTCTACATTACTTGCTGACAGGGAATAGGTCTTAGAAGTAGCTGCCGCTGTCGTGCTTCCACCCTTATACCATTTGATTGTCCCCAGAGAACCGCAAACGCCTGCATCGGTGATTGTCTGCTCCACTCCGCCCTTAAACACATGCGCCGTAAGTATTGTGGACCCATTATTATTCTTAAATATTGTCCCATTACTTGCCGTGATTGTTACGGTAATAGCGTCTTTTCCAGCAGCACCATCTTTTCCATTCGTTCCTTTGTATGATACTGCATATGATGTGGTCTCTGTTCCATCAGAATATTTTACATATGTTTTTGTCCATAAATACTGACCATTATTAACGGTAGGCACTGTATCACCCCATCCTGATGTCGGTGTTGTCGTACCAGAACTACTCGCCGCATATGTCACAAAATTAGTTGTAACCTTCACAGATGTTCCATCGTTACCGTCTGTGCCCTGATAGGAAACAGCGTATGAAGTTGTAGATTTTCCATCAGAATACTTTACAACTGTTTTTGTCCATAAGAATTGTCCAGTCGATACTGATGGTGGATTAGCAACCCATCCGGTTGATGGAGCAGTAGTTCCTGATGAACCAGGAGCATAAGTAACTTCAGTTGACGATACTGTTACAGAAGTTCCATTTTTTCCATTGGTTCCGGCTTTTGCTACAGCAAACGAAAACTTTTTATTAATTGTGATCCCGTCAACAACCACCGGGATTGTTGCTTCACATGCAGTGGTGATCGTCGATGTTGTGGCGAATGTGATTGTCGGTGACGCTGTACCACTGTTTTCGACAGATGCTGAGATTCCTTGTGGACAAATGATATTTTTCGCATCGACAATAACAGAAGAACACTGATTTGATCCGCAGAACGCTACCGCCTGCGTGGTGCATTTATTTCCAGAGGTTGCTCCGGATGTATTTCCAATAAAAGTATATGTCTCGGATGTAAGTATTACGTTGTAAGCGTCTGTTACATCGATGAGTGTACATTGGTTTGTCGCTCTAATTGCCATTTCTTTTCCCCTTTCAATTCGCTATTTAACTAATTAGGTCGCAAGTATACACACCTTTTGTGTAGATATCACTCGGACTGACTTTGAATTTAAATCCGTTTTCCAAAATTCTTGGGTCTTCCTGTGGGATATCCCAGAAATCTTCATCGTCTTTTCCCTGGTATCTCCATTGCAGATATGCATTTTCTCCAAATACAGACTTCATGGTCTGGCTGTCTGTGATCCGCTGCGTGCCTCTGATTATCGTTATCGATAAATATGTAGAAACATTTGTATTTTTGAATACATTTCCTTTTGAAGATGAGATATATAGTGAGGTTGTCACTTCTTCCGCAATCTGATCCATGCGGTTGTTGATGTCTGAGATTGCGTCGTCTACACTCGTCCCGGACTTCAGGCTCATGCTATCTGCTGATATCGCCAGCTTCCATGTACCATCCGTATCCTGAAAATACTTGAGATAGTTACTTGCATCGCCAAAAGCAACCTGTCCGTCTTTTCCAAGATAGAATCCTCTGGTGGTATTATTGACCGATGATTTCACTCCGGAGTAAACGGAACTGTCTGCAATGTTCACTCCGCCGATGGTTGCTCCAAAAGCTACCAGATCCTTTACGCTGATCTTCTCTGCTACGATTGACTTCTTGATAAGAACAGAACCGTCTAATCCATTTTGATACTTCTCGTCAGCTTTTACCGTGGTTTCTCCAAGTGCATTGATGTTCAGCTTATAATACAGACCATCTTCGCCTTTGACTACCAATTTGTCAGCTGTTATCGTTTCGCCCTCGATTAAGTTTCCTTTTATGGTAACGCCAACCAACTCTCCGGTAATCGTCTGATCTCCAACCGTAACATCCTTGATCAGACCGGATTGTGCATAGAAATACTCCATGGCAGCCTTGCCGATGTTTGTGAAATCGATATTTGCATAGCGAAAATCTGCATCTTCAGCGCTCAATTTGTTGGCTTTCAAATCTATAATATCTGCAGTCTGCGCTTTTAACGTTTCTGTGGTGGTATCTTTGAATGATGCATAATCGCCGCTGAGGTTGGTGATTTTTGCATCGGTGGCTTTCAGACTCTCAATGGTTGCATAGGTCAGATTGGCATCTTCTGCACTGAGTTTTTCTGCATCCAGCTTCTTAATGCTTGCGTCCTGTACAGTCAATTTTCCGTCAATCTCTGCATTTTTGGCTACTAAGCTGTTGATGGATGCTTCATTGGCCGTCAGTTTGCTGTTGATGGTGGCGTTATTGGTTTCAAGCGTAGCAATTCGTGCAACCTGTGCTTCAAGTTCTTCGGTACTTACTTTGCCGGCTACTACATTCTCCAGATTCGACACTTTATTTGTTACATTGGTAACATTTTTATTTGTCTCTTCCAGATTATCTTTTGTAGCATATTTATTATCTGCAGCTCCAACTGCAGCCTCAAGCATATATACTCTTTCCAGAATCTCCGGATCTAACTCCGACTGCAACTCTCTGACATTTCCAACTGTGCTCTTGTTGTTGGATGGATCTGTAAAGCTGATGGACTGTTCCACAACCCTGACACTCAAATACAATTCTGGATTGTATTCTTCATCACAAACCACTACCGTATCGCCAATTCCAAGATCAAAATAACCTTTGACATCATAGCTTACCTGTGGAACACAATCTTTTTTTAACTGTGCCAGTGCCTGACCATATAGCATATTTACATTTTCTGTTTCATAGCTCCAATTCCTCAAAATGTAGCCATCATTACGTTTTCCCATGATATTGGACGGGAAGCGATCACGGGCTTGCACGGCACGTATAATCCCATCATGATCAAGCAGTACATATTCCTGCTCACCATTTTCATCAACTTCAATTTTGGACATTCCTACCAATGTGAGTCCGTCTTTTCCAATCGGCTTGATGGATGTATACAGTTCTGTCACATCTGATGTTTTTGTGATACCTTCCACCTCGACACCATACCGTAAAATCTTATCTACACGGTTTGCACCGATTCCCTGATACTGTTCAGAATGTTCTCTATAAACGTTCAAAATCAGAGAATTTAGAGAATAATCCATATTTAATTGCGGTAATATCTCAATCTCTGCGCTAAATACATTGGCCAATGAAAAAAGACGTGCCAAGATTGTGTTCGTTCCCGTCCACTCATGTTTAATAGATTTATCCGATACCTCATTAATGCCAAGCGTCAATGTTTTTTCATAATCAAACGCATCTATATATTCTGCAAATGTCATTGCCTTTGCCGCCGTATATTCACTGGAATATTCATTAAGGAGTTCAAATATTAATGCAAATGCTTCTACCTCAACCACATCTTCATCCCGCACACTGCTTACAATATTGAAATAATAATCCCGCATCTTATAACGGAAGGATATTTTATTGCCAACGATCAGATAGATAGAATCTTCATGTGTTGCATCTGCTTTAAATGAAAATGTATTCGTCGATCCGCTAAGATATCTATGCAATTCATCATCCCAGTAATGCAGACCATCCACTGCCTCATTATCCATAAAGGCGCAGACCTTATCCATATTACTTAAGATTGCAATTCTTACATTCTCCATTTATAAGTACGCCTCCCTAATCTTTGCTGTAATCGTCGGTGCTGGATTCGAAAAATTAGAATAATAAAACTCCACCTTGGTTTCCCCTGGCGGAGCTTTAAAATACTTTGAACCAACTGTCTCATCATTTAAACTTGGAATACCATTCACATACATCTTTGCGGCGGGACCATTCACCGTCAGGACATCCCCTGCCTGATAACGGTTCGGCAAATCCTGCAGATAGGTAACACTATCGCTTCGGAAAGATAAATTAATAAACCCGGCATAATGTATCCTGTGTTCTGTCGTAATCTTATTATCTGGTGGATATCCCAACCATACGGTGATGGAAGCAGCTTTCTTACCAGCCAGTTCTGGCATACGGTATTGGTATTTCTGTCCGGCAAAATAAAATTCGAACAACTCACCCATCTTTTGAATATACATATAGCCGCCGCCTTTATTTTTGTTATATATATCTGCCTGTCCGTTCCAGTCCCCCGGTTTAAACTGAATATTACTCTTCACACTGTTTCCGGCAATCAACTGTAAATTTGTGACCATATTTCCACCAGCACTACGATATATATTTATTGAGGCAAGAAGATTTCCATCTGTATCTCCAATATTAAACTGCATACTTCCAACCTCAGATGCATACTGGAGCTGCCACATGATTTTTGCCATTGCTACAAAACTTGTGCTTCCTTTTTTTCCATCGCTCTTCGCAGGTAATGTAATCTGTCCACATGGTCCATGCCAGACGTTCCCACTTCCTGATGAATTTACCAGCATTGGGAAGAACAGTGATCCATTACCATCATGATAATCCTGATAGGTAAATGATCCTGATTTCAAAAATGCAGAATTTGTTAAGATTCCCTCATCTTTGGTAATATTTTTTATAATCTGATTTCCTCCATTCAGATTTAAAAGATTTTCTGACTTCTCCTTTTCTTCCTGATCAAGCTCTCCTGGATTTCCATACTGAAGTGCACCATATGGACTCACTATTCCGATATACCCATTTTCATGGTTGTGTTTGATCTCGTAACTGATTGCCACTGGTAACGCTCCATCATTGACTATAGTTGTCTCTAAAGCACCTGTGGATGTATTCTTTGTTGTAGAAAATACTTTCTCTGTCAATGAATATTTGAACGGATCTGCACAATAAAAATCAATCTCCCCCGTCACACAATTACTTCCTGCTGCTACGGATGTATTTCCAACTTTTGTCCCGATAAAATATTTATCCGGTTCATCCGCAAAAATAAGTTGTGCCTGTTCCACATTCAGTATCTTGTTCAGCTGATTGTATGCTTCTCTGAACTTTTCTGCTGATGATGTACAGAGCTGGTATCCAACCGTAATTGTTCTTGGCGGATACCGTTTTCCCCGATAATCTGCACCATCCTTATATCCGATTGTCTGAGTCTCAATCTCGCACTCAAGAAGTTCTCGTCCACTTGTGTATAAGGTCAAATACCCGGGGATTAAATTTTCAATATATTCACCATTTATTTCCAATGATTCTGTGGCTAAGTTGTTACCAGTCACAGTCTCATTTGTATCTATAAATTCATACATTATCGATACCCCCGCATATATTTATTCAGCTTATTACGTTTCTCAAGTTCTTCTTGCGTATAAGTAGCTGTTGCCTTTGCTGCTTCTTTTCCGTCAATTACAACCGGAATTTCAAAATAGTATCTCGCATTGATATCTCCGGCATAAGAATAGGATGTATCTACCTGAAATGCATTGGCAGATGCCGCCATCCGGTTGATATAACCGGTCGGAATTGCTTCTTGTGCCACACGTTTGGCTGCTTCACGTACTTCCCGGATCTTATTCATCATACCAACAGCCATACCCTCTGTAGTGAATTCTCCACTTTCTTCCGTTACTCTTGATGGAGAATGGATTTTCAGAGCATTATTGATTGTCTGTGATACCGTGTTGGCCAGTCGATTAGCTGCCGCAATTGTCTTTCCTGAACCACTGTTAATTCCGTTTGCCAGGCCAACGGCCGCATAGTAACCACTGCTTCGGAATTTGCTTTCCATACCATTTACTGTCCGCTCCATTGCATTTACATTGCTGACAACCTGTGCTTTTGCAGAAGTCATTCCTCGCGTCACAGCTGTAGAAAAAGTTGTGCTTCCCTGATTTGCGGTTGACTGCATGTGATTGAAACCTGTCTTTGTGGTATTTTCCATCGCATTCATGCCTGTCTGCATAATGGTCTTATTCTTCTGCATACCTGCAGACGTAGCAGCGTTTACTTTCTGGAATGCTACTGCATAAATCTGTGGTAATGTCGATACAGAACGTTTTGCGGCATCTGTAGATGATTTGCCAAAATTGCTCATGATCTTAGTCATGGCAGAATTCAATGTGCTTTGCTTAGATTCAATGCCCTTAACCAGACCTTCCACTGTATACTGTCCAACCTGCATAAACAATCTGGATGGGGAATGGATCTGTAGAGCATCAGTCGTTCCCTGGTACAGACTAATACCAAGGTTTCCACCAGCTATAGCCGGCTTCGGACTATTTGACACCTCATCTGTCACTGCATCAACCACATTTGTTCCAACATCACTAAACATGGTAAAATCAGCTTCATCCAATGCCTGTGCCATAGTCCCAAGCACACCAGACTCTCCTTTGATGTAATCCCGTAATGTCGCCTTATCCGCATCTGATAACTGCATGGAATCCACAAAAGTATGACTGATGGAATCATATGCCTGTTCCCACTGTTCCTGTGCTGCCAGAACTTCATCCACACCGCTGTTCATCATGTCACGCAATAACGGTAATGCCTCCGGACCGGTAGCACCGATTGCATTCAGATAACTTTCACTGACTCCGGCATTGATGGCCTGTGAATACAGATCAGCAAACTCCTGTGTTTTCTGAATGGTATCTGCCTGATTCTTTTGTACACTGGACCATGTTGTCTCATTATCTTCCTCAATTTTGTCATTTAAGGAACCGAGACTGTCCGTCATTGTCTGATAAGCATCTGTGATACGGTCTACGGTATCCTGCTGTACTTCTGAAAGACTCTCCAGACTGATTTTCTGCTGCTGTGTATTCTCTGACATAGCCTGTGATGCCGCTGCCTGTGTCTGTGCAACGATTTCGCTGTACTGCTGTTCCTCAGATTCCAACTGCTGCAGTTTTTCTTTCAGTTCCGTCTGTTTATCTCCCATCTCTGTCATGGTTTTATAATACTGGCGGTAAGATGTTCCATCTGAAATTGCTTCTTTATATTTCTGCTCTGCATCCGTTCTTGCTTTGGTCGCTTCTTCCAGATCTGCTTCCACTTGTGACTGATCCTTCAGAACATTGGTCAGATTTTCCTGTGCTACAGACGCTTCATCCAACCGGGCATAAGCATCCGCTTTTTCCTGCAGCGCTTCACTTGTCAAATTTAGCTGATCTTTTTCTTCACTATAGGAAAGATTCAGATCATCCATAGAACCATTTAATGTTTCTACCAGTCCCTGCAGTTTTGCTTTATCTTCTGCAGTTTTGCGCTCTTTTTTGGAAAGTTCCACAATCTGGTCAATCAGTTTTTTATTTGCAGATGTGGTCGCTTTGATATCCTCCAGTTCCGCTTTTCGGCTGTCTTTATTGGAATCAATCGCTTCGGTATGTTCATCGATAGCATCTACTAGCTCTTCCCGGCGCTTCTTTTCATCCTGCATTTTCTTATTCAGCTTGCTGATGATTTTTACAAGAGCAACAATGCCAGCCACACATACTGCAATGGCTGCAACAACTGCTCCAATTGGATTCGCTTCCATAGCAGCATTCCAGATTAATTGTGCTGCCGTGGCCAAACTGATTTCACCAGAAAGCACACCCACTGCTGCTGTTTTTACAGCAATCGCCACATTGCTTACTTCTGCCGCTCTGGCACCAGCTGTCTCAGCTGCTGTATTCGCTTCCTGTGCAATCGTCTCTGCATTGACAGACATAGCTGCCGCTTTATTTGCCTGCGCCTGGTATTGTGCCGCAATAGCCGCTTTTCTTTCTGCGTCTTCACTTACCTTAGTTGCTGCCGCATTCGTAGATTCCGCTATTGACTTTAATTTTGCAGCTTCTGTACTGAGTTCCGTTGAAGTTGAAGAAGCCGCACTAGCTTTCGCCTGCGCTATATCTGCTTTTTCCTGTGCCTTAGCTGCTTTTGTCGCAAGTGTCTTAGCTGCTGTCTGTGCTTCCTCTGCCTTTTTCTGTGCAACACTGGCTTTGGTGCTTAATTCATGTGCACGTGTAGCCGCAATTGTGGCTGCTTCCTGTGATTTCACAGCTGCTGTCTGGAGATCCATAACACTCCGCATTGCCTGCAGTCGTTCTTTTCCCTCTTTCCAGACGGTATTTAATCGCTTAACCTTGTCATCAATAGCGATTGCCGCTTTGTATGCCACAAAACCGCCCGTTGCCGTTCCAAGTACAGGAATCAGTGTATCCAGATTGTTGGTCACCAGCTTTACTCCAGGAGCCGCAATCTTCACGAACTTGCCAACCGCTTCACTTGCCACGGTAAATGCAGTATTCACACCAGTCTTTGTGGTCTCCAACTGTTGCTGGAAATTCGGCAGACCAGCTTCGGTCAAACTGTTGTCTGCGGAACGGATCACTTTCTCCATTCCACGAACCACTGCTGTATTCAGATTCTGGAAAGATGTTCCAATACCGGCACTGGCTGTCCTCGCACGTTCTGCAAAGCCATTTACACCGCTGTCCAATTCAATCAGCTTATTATTGAACTGGGTAAATGTAATTTGTCCACTCTGTAATGCTGCATACAGATCATTCTGTGCCGATTCACCGGCATATCCAAATGCCTCTGCCACATCATATAATGCTGGTCCCATCGTCTCCTGCAGAGTTCTCCATGACTGAAGATCAACGGATCCTTTGGAAAGCATCTGCACATACTGTGTCAGACCTCGTTCCGCGTCTGCCGTAGCTGCACCAGATGCCAGGAACGCATCATTTAATGCAATGGATGTTTTTGTTGCTCCATCCAGATCTCTGGTCAGAACCGCAATTCCCTGCGTAGAAGATACGATGCTATCCAATGAAGTCGGCAATCCGTCAATTCCGGTTGATAACTGATCCATGGATTTCTGCGCATCTTCCGCAGAGAATCCAATCTGCTGCATAACTTTCGGATACTGGTTTAAGGTATCAAATCGTTTAATTGCTCCATCCACGGAAGATTTCACCTTATTCACAGCCATATCCACCACTTTAAAAGCACCTGCGCCTTTGGCAACATCCATCAAGCTTCTCTTCGACTGTGTTGCTCCGGAATCAATCTGATCCAATGACTTTGCCGCTGCATTCATTTTTGTGGTAAATCCCTGGTCTGCTACACTTAAGACCGCCTGTACACTATAGCTTTCCATCCTTTTTCCTCCTTTCCTTCTGCATTCTTGCCGCCTGCATCAGACGTTTGCCAATTCCATGGCGCTTTACCGGTTTTCCGGTCATCGCTTCTTCCACTTTTTCATCGTAATCAAAAAACTGGCTAAAATTTTTATACACCGGAACTCTCTTTCTGCCCTGCTTTTTCATGGCCTGCACATCCCAGCTCTGCCATGCCAGTAAATGCAGCATATATTCATGGTCTACCTGCTGTAGTCTGTGTGCTTTCATTCGCACGCAGTATTCATACATTGTCATGCGATCAATCTCAGTAAAATCATGTATTCCAAGATAGCGCAGACTGTTCAGGACAATATTGTCGTAAGTTTCCAGTGAAGATGTTATTTCTTGTTCGCCGCATCCATCAGCTTCTGCATCTGCGCCATCTTCGCCTTCGTTGCGTTGTGCTTTTTTAGCTCATCAATTACCTCTTCATACAGAGCATCGATGTCGTCCACCTGATCAATGTACGCATCCACTTCTTTCAACGTCGGACGTTTCTTTTCTGCACAGGTTCCCTCATACAGAAATTCAGCTAATGTTACTGCATCGTTATCCAGAAGCATCGGTACCTTTGTTTCCAGACCGGTTCCAAACTTAACACCAGACTGGCTTGTTACAAAATATTTTTCATCCAGTTTTCTTACAAATCCAATCCCGAAATGAATCTCATAATCGTTTCCATTGATATTTAAAACCATGTGATTTTCCTCCTCATTCAAAAAAAGAGAGCAGCCTATGCCGCTCTCCCTATATCAACTTTTACGCTCCGGTTTTCTGAGTATCTGCAAACACATACTCCGCCGCTTCCTGCTGCTCTGCAGTCACGGTTACATCTCCGCGTTTTCCCGCGCCATTCAGACCAAAGGTCAGTGATAATTCCACAAAATCATCTGCAGGAGATGTCTTCTCAAAACTGGTCAGATATCCCTGGAAATACATGCCTTTGAACTTATTAGATCCAGAAGAAGCTTCCGCAAGATTTGCTTCCCATACTTCCATCAGTTCATCATTGTCCATTGCATCTTCCAGTTCATCGATCAGTTCATCCCCTTTCGCAAGGATGGATGATACGGTGATCTCTGTCTCCGTAGTACCCGGTGTACGGATTGGTCCATCCTTTGTCATGGTAGAATCCGCATCTTTACTCTTGGTTCTTCCGTTTTCCGTTGTAAATGCAATCGTTTTTGCATCATTGCTTGCAGCTTTTGATTTGATGCGGAACAAGTACACGATTTTTTTACCCTGTACGGCTTCCGCAAATAACTGCAGTCCCTGTAATTCTCTTACTCTCATTTTGTTCCTCCTAACTAAACCAGAATTCCACTTCCAATATTCCATGCAGAAGTGGCTGTTTTGTCGTTGTATCCGGCACAATCCTCTGTGTCACTTCTTTCAGCATCCAGGAATAATGTGCGGTATGTTCCAGCTTTTTACAAATACTGGTTATTTCAGACAGCAACCCCGATACCGTTCCACGCTGTCTTGGATTGCTGTGCCAGACATTGATTATCTGCTGGCAGCTCCCAATCCGGTTTGATTTTGTCTTTTTTGTATTCTGTTCACTATCTCCCAGATATACAAACGGATATGGTGTTCCTTCCGGCGGCAGAAATGTATCATACACACCGGTATCCGTATCCTTATACTTTTTTCTCAGTTCAACCAATAGTGCACTGAATAATTCCTGCTGTGGATCCATCTTATTCCTCACTTCATAAGTCTGCTCAAATCACTTTTGAACTGTTCCTTCTGCGCATAATAAGCAGGGCGCATAAATGGCTGTGCATTCATGAACCGTGTGCCCCACTCCACATACGGTGCATATTCTGCCGCTGCTTCGCTTTCTGCAGTCAGCCCACCATCACGAAGCTCCAATGAAATGCTACGTTTCAATGTACCGGTATCCACCGGAGCATTGCGCTGTGCCTTAGCCTGCAGCTCCGCACCGTTCATCTTTACAACACGTTTCACCGCTTCCAGCCTGCCATTCTGCTGCAGTTTCTTTCTTAACGCATCTGTTCCTGTTACTGTCAGTTTCATGTCTGCACCTCACTTACGATCAAACACTGCTTTACCCGCAGATTCCTTACAGAATTTACCTGATACAGCTTATCTCGAATCCGAATATGATCATACGGATCCTGATATCGATTCTGTAGATGAATAGTCAGGCTTCCCTGCTGGATTTTTCCATACACCAGAGTCATTGTCTGTGTTCCTGTATCCATGACAGATGCATAGCGCAGTATTTCCTCTATGGTATCGGCTTCATAATTGCCAGTTTCTGCATCGTATTCTCCTGGTGTGATCTTCCGGAAATAAATCGGTGTATCGTATCTCACAGGAATTTCACCCGCCCTTTCGTAACCTCTTTCTGACTGTCCAGATATGCCTGTATATCATCCATATACCCAGCAAAATCATTTGAAGACCAGGACTGACTTTCTCCCTCTACGGTATGGGAAGAAAGCCCCTCTGATCCGATTTTATTGAATCGAATAACTGAAACATCCAAAATAATGTAACTCATTTCCTCTGGTGGTTCTAAACCGCCAAGCAGAAACTTTAACCGCCTCTTTGTGGCATCCAGAATCAAGTTCAGCTTTTTATCCTGAGACGTATCGTTCTCCTGTATTCCAAGCAACATTTTCAGATTTTCCAGCATATCCCCACCTCATTACTTTCCGGCAGTTTCTTCCACTTTTTCAATCAGCGGAACTCTCTATACTTTCTTATATATTTTGCACAAAAAAGCCTTTATTTTAGCCATCTGTGCAATGGTTAATCAAGTTGC
>CAKRKO010000057.1 GCA_934358495.1 uncultured Eubacterium sp.
CAGTGGTCACAGAAAATTTTTCATATCCTCGTTGGAGTTAGTTTTTATTTGTTCCCTAAACGACAAACAAGAATTTATTTTACGGAACCAATAAGTTCATTGATATCCACAATACCATGCATCTGCATGTACTGCTCAATACCATCCACAATTTCCATAGTAACCATTGGATTTGCAAAATTGGCAGTTCCGACACTGACTGCAGTTGCACCTGCCAGCATCAGTTCCAGTGCATCCTCGGTATTCTGGATACCTCCCATTCCGATAATTGGAAGGTTTACAGCATTTGCCACCTGATACACCATGCGGACTGCGATCGGGTGTACCGCCGGACCAGACAGACCACCGGTCTTATTTGCAATGGCAAAGGTACGTTTATTGACATCAATTTTCATACCCGTCAGAGTGTTGATCAGGGACAGTGCATCTGCACCGCCTGCCTCTGCTGCTTTTGCCATCACAGTAATATCTGTTACATTCGGGCTCAGTTTCATGATCACCGGCTGTTTTGCATGTTTTTTCACTTCTCTTGTAATCGCCTCAACGGCTTTGGGATCCTGACCAAAAGCGATTCCACCCTCTTTTACATTCGGGCAAGAAATATTGATTTCAAGCATATCGACCGGCTGATCTGCCAGACGTTCTACTACCTCACAGTAATCTTCGGTAGATTTTCCACATACATTTACGATAATCTTTGTATCATATTTTTTCAAAAAGGGAATGTCTCTGGATACAAATACGTCAATACCTGGGTTCTGCAGACCAATGGCATTGAGCATGCCGCCGTATACTTCTGCGATACGCGGTGTCGGGTTTCCCGGCCACGGAATGTTTGCTACACCTTTGGTAACTACCGCGCCCAGACGGTTCAGATCTACAAATTCAGAAAATTCCTCACCGGAGCCGAAAGTACCAGAGGCAACCATAACCGGATTGTCAAATGTGACTCCTGCAATTGTTACTTTTGTGTTCATTACAGCTCTACCTCCTCTGCCAAAAATACCGGGCCCTCTTTGCAGACACGTTTATTATGTACATTTGTATGTCCATCTACTTCTTTGGATTTGCATACGCAGGCCAGACATGCGCCGATACCGCAGGCCATTTTCTCCTCCATGGAGATCCAGCACTCGATATTGTTTTCAGCAGCATAATTTTTCAGCGCGCGAAGCATCGGAGTCGGACCACATGCATAGATAACTTCTGCATCCAATGCATTTTCACGGATGGCATCCAGCACATTTCCTTTTGTCCCAACACTACCGTCTTCTGTGGCAATGTAAACTTCACCCTGTTTTTTGAACTCGTCCAGAAGGAACATGTCGCAGTTGCGATATCCAAGGATGATCTGTTTCTCGCAATTTAACTGTTTTGCAAGCTCCAGGATTGGCGGAATACCGATTCCGCCACCGATCAGAAATGCTTTTTTACCTTTTAACGGGAAACCATTTCCAAGCGGTCCCATAACAGAGAGATAATCTCCTGTCTGTTTTTCGGAAAATTCTGTGGTTCCCTTCCCTGCAATACGGTATACCAGATGCAGGGAAGAATCATCTTTGTCAATCTCACAGATACTGATCGGACGGGGAAGTAATCTGCTTCCATCATCACAGTAAATGGAAATAAACTGTCCTGCTTTTGCATACTGCGCAATTTTATCTGTCTTGATCCACAGGCTGTAGATTGCCGGAGCGATCTGCTCCTGGCTGATGACTACGGCCTGCTCTTTAAATTTCTCTGCCATGTTGTCCTCCTTATTTCAATGCGGAAGCAATATCTTCAATCATGTCGATAACTGCCTGACGGGAAGCATCTGCGAAGTTCTCTGCGCCAAACTGTGCGTATTTCTCCTGTTTGTAAGCTGCAATGATACCTCTGGAGGAGTTTACGATTGCGCCCAGACCATCTTTATTGAAATAATGGGTCAGATCTTTGCCTTTTCCACCCTGTGCGCCGTAACCCGGTACCAGAATGAAGCTCTTTGGCATTACCTGGCGTAATACTTTACCAACTTCCGGATAAGTAGCACCTACAACAGCTCCGATGTAGCTGTACTCATCACCCATAACATCCTCACCCCATGCAGCAACTTTCTCAGCTACATGCTCATATAGCGGTTTTCCGTCGATCAGACGATCCTGGAATTCACCACTGGACGGATTGGATGTTTTTACAAGAATAAACAGGCCTTTTTTCTCCTCTTTACAAACATCAGCAAATGGTTTGATACCGTCTGTGCCAAGGTAAGGGTTTACTGTTGCAAAATCCTCATTGAACGTACTGTATGTCTTGCTTCCCACCTGCACTTTTCCGAGATGTCCGACTGCATATGCTGCGGATGTGGAACCGATATCTCCACGTTTTACATCACCGATAACAACCAGATCTTTCTGATGACAATAATCAACAGTTTTCTGGAATGCTTTCAGACCTTCCACACCAAACTGCTCATACATGGCAATCTGCGGTTTTACAGCCGGGATCAGATCATAGGTGCTGTCGATGATCTGTTTGTTATACTGCCAGATCGCATCTGCTGCACCTTCCAGTGTCTCGCCATATTCAGCAAAAGATTTTTTCTGAATATGCTCCGGAACATAAGAAAGCATCGGGTCTAAGCCGACTACGATCGGTGCACCTGTTTTTTTGATTTTTTCTACTAACTTGTTGATCATTGTGTCTCGTTCTCCTCTTTATGAAATTTTATATAAATATATACTTTTATCTTTTTTAAATATCAGCCATTTTGTGACTTACTTTTTCTGCATATCCGCACTATTTCTCCAGATATGCGATTTCTCCATCCACGATGGTCGCTTTTACTTTTCCAGTCACTTTCCTGCCACCAAATGGTGTGTTTTTACCCTTGGATAAAAATTCTGCCGGGTCGATCACCCATTCACACTCCGGGTCAAAAATGGTCAGATCCGCATGGCTTCCTTCTGCAACGGTACCTTTTTCCAGACGAAGTACTTTTGCAGGGTTGTAACTCATCTTTTCAGCCATCTGCATCGGAGTCAGAATGCCCGGTTTTACCAGTTCTGTATAAGTGAGGGCTGCTGCTGTCTCCAGACCAACAATTCCAAACGGAGCTTTCTGAATACCCTGCTCTTTCTCTCTGGCGGCATGCGGTGCATGATCCGTTGCGATCACATCCATGATGTCATCTGCCAGGCCTTTCTTTAATGCCTCCACGTCTTCTTTGGTACGAAGTGGCGGGTTCATTTTATAATTTGCATTATCCTCTGTGATATCATCAGAAGTCATGCAAAAATGATGCGGGCAGACTTCTGCAGTCACCGGAAGTCCTTCCTCTTTTGCCAGTTCTACCATGCGCACACTGTCTTTTGTGGAGCAATGACACAGATGCAGGCGCACACCGGTTTCTTTTGCCAGCAGGATATCTCTTGCCACGATCACGTCTTCTACAGAATTTGTAATGCCTGCAAAACCAAGTTCTTTTGATTTTGCATCTGCATTCAGCACACCACCGTGTACCATGTTAATATCTTCACAGTGTGCCAGCACTGCCAGACCTTCTTCTGCCGCGATCTTCATTCCTTCCCGGTAAAGCTGTGCGTTCATAACAGATTTGCCGTCCTCACTGATGGCCGGGCTTCCTGCTGCTGCCATTCCACGGATATCCGCAAGCTCCTCGCCTTTCTGTCCCTTTGTCACCGCACCGGCCTGCAATACATGCACTTTTGTCACTGCCTCGGCTTTGTGTTTGACATAATTGATCACATCCGGTTTGTCGGCCACCGGTTTTGTGTTTGGCATTGCCACGATTGTGGTAAATCCTCCATGCAGTGCAGCCGCTCCTCCGGTCTGAATATCCTCTTTGTACTCCAGTCCCGGATCACGTAAATGTACGTGCAGATCAATAAATCCAGGCATTACATAACATCCCTTTGCATCCAGAATGTCAGCTTCTGCATCTTTGATTGCTGGTGCAATTTTGGTCACTTTTCCGTCTTTCACCAGAACATCGGCCTTTGTAGTGGTCTTGTCTCCCGGATTGATCACAGTTCCGTTTTTTATCAAAAGTATCATCCTGACAGCCTTCCTTTCTTAATTTACGTTTATTTTAGCATTTACAGTACTTTACCGCAATACATTGTTATAGCTCCGGCGGCACATATGCTTCCACATAAATACCATCCGCCGTATACTCTTCTTTCAGCAGTTCACCGTATTTACGGATCTTCTGAATCTCTCCGGCTTTCTCATATGGAAATGTATGCTTCAGCAGCACTTTGTCCTCTCTGAGCATATCCTCAAACACTTCTTTTAATGTATCCAGCCCCATTCCTGTTTTCGCCGAAATACGCAGTGTCTTGTCCGCCCGAAAATCCTGTAAGATTTCATCTCCGGCAAGGCGGTCACATTTGTTAAATACCGTGAGGATTTTTTTGTCTGTCACGCCAAGATCCTGCAGTGTCATATAAACCACATGCATCTGCGCATCCCACTGCGGATTGGATGCATCTACCACATGCACGATAAAATCCGCATATTTCGCCTCTTCCAGTGTACTCTTGAATGCATCTACCAGATGATGCGGCAGTTTCCGGATAAATCCAACCGTATCCGTCAGCATCAGATTCTGATGATTGGATAACTCCAGCATGCGGGTGGTCGGATCCAGTGTTGCAAAAAGCTGATCTTCCTCCAGTACCCCTGCATTCGTCAGCGTATTCAATAACGTTGATTTTCCCGCATTGGTGTATCCAACAATAGCCGCAACTTTCGTATGACTCTTCATACGCTGGGTACGTGTCAGTTCACGGTGCCGTACCACTTCTTTTAATTCCCGGTTCAACTGCGCGGTTCTGTGTCCGATAAGTCGCCGGTCAATCTCCAGTTTTTTCTCACCCGGTCCTCTCGTTCCGATTCCACCACCCAATCTGGACATGGAACGACCAAATCCGGCCAGACGGCTTGCACGATATTTTAACTGTGCCAGTTCTACCTGAATTTTACCCTCACTTGTTCTCGCCCTTGCCGCAAAAATATCCAGAATCAGCAGGGTTCGATCCATGACTTTGCTGTCCAGCACCTGCTCCATATTTCTCATCTGGATTGGAGAAAGCTCATCATCACAGATAATGCCTGTAGCTTCTTTTTCCCAGATCATATCGCGAATTTCTTCTAATTTTCCAGTTCCCACATAAGTGCCCGGGTGCATATGCTCCAGTTTCTGGATCACGGTTCCGACCACTTCGGCTCCTGCTGTCGCTGCAAGTTCCGCCAGTTCCGCCAGAGAAGCTTCGGTATCGTCGCTGTCCCGCTCGCTGATGCCCACCAGAATTACCCGTTCTACCGGCTGCTCATTTTCATATACTGTTCCCACTTACTGTTTGTTTCCTTCCGTTGTTGTATCGTTTATATTTCCTTCGATCACATCCGCGCCGGTATCGACACGGGTCTGTAAAAATTCATATTCTTTCTGCATGTCGGCATCATCCGGATAATCTGCCACATATGCTTTGGCGGTTTCCAACGCAGATGCAAAATCTCCGCTCTTTTCATACATTGCAACCAGTTCCTTCTGCAGACCTTTCTTCTGTGCATCCACTGCATTTTCAATGGCCTTTTTATAATAAGTAACTGCATCTGCATAATCTCCGGACTCCGCAGCGATTTCGCCGAGCTGTTCTAACGCATCTGCGTCCTTCGGATACTTATCCATATATTTCTGGAAGGCTGCCTTTGCCTCGTCCATCTGGTCATTAGATGCATACATTTTTCCAAGACTCAGATATGCACTATCCTCACCTTTTTCTGCTGCCTGGCTATACATGCTTGCCGCATTTTGGGTATCACCCTTCAGTGCATAGAGATCTCCAATCCCCTCATAATCCGCTGCGGAAGAAGGCTTGATCTGAAGTCCTTTTTCCAGGTAGCTCTGTGCCTGCTCCTTTTCTCCTGCATTCTGCAGATTTTCACTGATGTGACCGTATAATTTTGCATCAGACTCATTCAGAGATACTGCCTGGACATAATCCTTTAATGCAGCCTCATTCTGTCCGTCTGCCAGCAGCACACTTCCTCTGAGATAGTATACTTCCCAGTTTTTTCCATCATAGTCAATCAGGTTATCATAGGTCTCAAGAGCAGCCTTTGTATCACCGGATTTGTACTGTGCCAGTGCTTTATAATAGCAGACATCAAGCTCTTCTGCACGGATTCTTCCCAGCGACTGATCCAGTGCTTTCTGAAAACTTCCAACTGCATCCTTATAATTTTCCTCCTGCATCTGCTTGATGCCGAGTTCTTTGTATTCCTGTGCTTTTTTCTCAGACTTGCTGGTGCAACCACCAAGCAATGCTGACAGACCAAGCAGTCCTGCCAGAAAAAACACTATTATTTTTTTCCTCATATCTATATTCATTCCTCCATGCCGAAACAAAATTCAAGTCGAACGCACGACCAAATCCACCACAAATACAAATTTATCTCTCATTTTCATTACCTTATAGTATGCCATGAATATGGGCTCACTGCAAGAAAATTATCCCTTCCCAACGCACTAAAGCAGCAAAAATCCCCCGCCTTTTCTCTGTAAAAAAGTCTGTCACATGTTTTCCGACATGTAACAGACCTTGTTATTATTATTTTAAGTCGAACGTATATGAGACTTGCTTCGTAATTCTGGCCAGTGATGGCTGACCTACTTCTCTTAGGCGTTGCTCTTCTGACTGAGGTAACTATTATAAGTCAATATTGGAAGAATTCAGATATTTTTCCTGCTCCGGAGTCAGTGTATCAATGGATTTACCAAGAAAACGAAGTTTTCTGTTTGCCACTTCCAGATCTACGTTACGTGGAACGTTGATCAGTTTCTCTGTCAGGTTCTTTGCGTTTTCAACCAGATATTTTGCACTCAGTGCCTGGATTGCAAAACTCATATCCATGATCTCTGCCGGATGTCCGTCACCTGCAGCCAAGTTTACCAGACGACCTTCTGCCAGAATGTAGATCCATTTATCTTCTGTGATCTGATAGCCAACAATGTTTTTACGCTGATCTATGGTATCCAGTGCAATCTCGCGCAGACGTTTCATATCAATTTCCACATCAAAATGTCCTGCATTGCAGAGGATGGCACCATTTTTCATCACTTTGAAATCCTGCTCACGGATAACACCTGCACAGCCGGTTACTGTAATAAAGAAATCACCGATCTTAGCCGCTTCATTCATCGGCATTACGTCAAATCCGTCCATAACTGCCTCGATGGCTTTGATCGGATCTACCTCAGTAACAATAACTTTTGCGCCAAGTCCTTTGGCACGCATAGCCACACCTTTTCCACACCAACCGTAACCTGCAACAACAACATATTTTCCAGCTACAATCAGGTTTGTGGTACGGTTGATTCCGTCAAATACGGACTGACCGGTTCCGTAACGATTGTCAAACAGATGCTTGCAGTCTGCGTTGTTTACCAGAACCATCGGGAATTTCAGCTCATTATTTTTTGCCATTGCGATCAGACGGATGATACCGGTTGTAGTTTCCTCGCATCCACCGATGACATACTGCAGCTTATCCTGCATCTTTGTATGAAGCATATGAACCAGATCACCGCCGTCATCAATAATGATGTTACAGTTGTTCTCCAAAACGCTTGTGATATGCTGGTCGTACTCTTCCGGAGTGCAGTTGTACCATGCAAATACATTTAATCCGTCAGCCACCAGCGCTGCTGCCACGTCATCCTGTGTGGAGAGCGGGTTGCTTCCTGTGATGTACATCTCTGCACCACCGGCAGCCAGTACCTTGCAAAGGTATGCTGTTTTTGCTTCCAGATGAATGGAAAGTGCGATACGGATGCCCTCAAATGGTTTTTCTTTGGAAAAATCATCTTCCAGACTGCGAAGCAGCGGACAGTTTTTGCGTACCCAGTCTATTTTATGTGCTCCGGATGGAGCAAGGTTGATATCCTTGATTGAACTCATTGTTTTCCTCCTGCGTGTGTGTTAATTTTATTGTTCTTCTTCCCTCTGCTGGCGTTCTTTTTCTGCAATGATCGCTTCATTCAGAGAAAGCATTTTTGCATCCAGTTGGGATGTGATTGCAGCACAGTCTCGCAATTCCTGACTGATATACTGCGGCGCATTTCCTTCAAATTTGTAGTAAATCTTGTGCTCCAGACTTGCCCAGAAATCCATGGCAATCGTCCGGATCTGAATTTCTACTTTTGTATTTTTGATACCGTTCATTGTCTGGATCGGTACCGTGATCAGCATGTGATAACTGCGGTATCCGCTCTCTTTCGGATGTTTCATGTAATCCTTGATATAAAGAATCGTAAACTCTTTCTGTTTTCCGATCATGTCCGCCAGGCGGTAAATATCAGACGTAAAAGAACATACAATCCGCACCCCTGCAATATCGTTGATATGTTCCACCATATTTTCCATGGTATTTTCCAGCCCGTGACGGCTTAATTTCTTTGCGATGCTGTTCGGCGTCTTAATCCTGGATTTGATATATTCGATTGGATTATACTGATGAATGAACTGAAATTCATCATTCATGATGTCCAGTTTCGTCCGAACTTCCTTGATCGCCGCATTGTATAAAAACATCAGACTTTGCCAGTCATAGACGTTTTCCACTCTTTCTGACTCTTCTGCCATATGTAACAAAAAACCTCCTGAACCACTTCTCGTCAATTTTGCAAGCATATTGACTCTCTTGCGCTCATTATACCATAAGTCGCACCTGCGGTGCTTGTCGCTGCTTATGCAGCTCTTATGGTCAACATTCGCCGTTCGCCAATAGTGAGCAAGCTCCCTATGGCTCTCTTGCGCTCATTATATCATATAATTATATATTTTTTGTCACATTACGCACTTCTTTATATATTTTTAAGGATTGTTGATCATTCTCTCAGAAATCCTTTTTTGTGCAGCTGTGCTTCTATCTCATCCAAAATCTCTTCGGATTCCGCCTCCACCGTATGAAAATGGCTGTCTCCCGTCAATATTTTCAACGGCTGATCCGATGTCTCTCCCATTTTCCGGATAAATTCATCCACATCCCTGCGGTTTTTCAAAATCAGATCTGCGCTCAACTGACCATAAATCTCATGCTCCACTACTACGTCACAGACGTGACCGCCGTGGTCTACGATCACATAAAGTTCATCTCTGATCTGCTCATCGGTATGCTGCACTGCAAAAGATCTGTGGCACAATTCCTGTCCACGATCCGGGTCAAACAGCACATAACCTTTGTTTGTACTCAAAATATTCCGATTGGTAGCCCGCAGCAGTGCAATGTCCTGCACGATCACCTGACGGCTCACACCAAATTGTCTGGAAAGTTCCGCTCCAGACAACGGACGGCTTTCCTGTTTTAAAATTTTCATCAGTTCTGTTCTGCGTGTCGTTCCATCTGTCATCCTAATCCTCCTCGATTACCTGGATTTCCAGAAAATCAAACTCAATCTGTTCAATAAAACTGTCCTGATAAAACCGCGCCTTTGCATGACGTTTAAATTCTTCGATGTTTTTTTCCAGCCAGATCGGTTTTCCCAGATCAAACTCATAGCATACTTCTTCTAATGCCTGAAATACCTTGTGTGTGCGAGTTTCACTGCTATCATCACAGATTGTCGTATCGCGCAGCATACGGTTGTTTTTAAATTCTTTTGCCCATAAACGAAACATGCTTAACCTCTTCTCTGCCTGTTGGCTTCATACATCAAAATTCCTGCCGCCATAGCCGCATTCAGAGACTCCAGCTGCCCGCCCATAGGGATTCTGATGTAAGCATCTGCAAGCTTCGTTGTCTCAGCCGTCAGCCCGTTTCCCTCGTTTCCGATCAGAAATGCTGTTCCCTGTGTGTAATCCGGCTCATCATAACAGACGCTGCCCTCAAGATGTGCCGCATAGACTTGCACTTGCTTTTTCTGCAGCTGTCGGATCGTCTCATGCAGATCTTCTGTAATATAAAAAGGCATCCTAAAAATACTTCCCATGGTAGACCGGATCGTCTTTGGATTGTAAATATCCACGGTACACTTGTCCATGATCACACCGGAAATCCCGGCACCTTCACCGGTTCGAAACATCGTTCCAAGGTTTCCCGGATCCTGCACATTTTCCAACACCAGCCAGATTCCCCCTTTTTTCTCCAACAGGTCTTCCAGACGGTTTTCCTTCATTTTTACCAGGCAAAGTACGCCCTGCGGCGTTTTCGTATCTGATACTGCTGTAAATACAGAATCAGACAGCATCTCCCAGTCGGTTCCCTCAAACAGACCTTCATGCGCCGGATCTTTTGCAAAGGATTCGGAAACATACACTTTCTCGATCCGCTCCTTTGGTGTCTCACGAAACATCCGGATTCCTTCCACCACGTACAACTGCTGCTGACGCCGTGTCCGGGCATTTTTTATCAGTTTACTTAAGGCTTTCACCTGTGCATTTGATGTACTTGTTATCATTTATTTTTCCTTCTAAGATAATTTTACACAAAAAATGGGACATTTGAAATCTGACTACATCTTTTTGATATTCCCATTTTTTTACGCTCTTTTCATTATACTTGCTATGCGCAAAAAAAGCAATTTACGTCATGCTGATGTAAACTGCTTTTTCTCATTTTTTCTACAGTTCACTATACATTCAGTTAATCCTTCATGCCAGCATGATCATTATCTGAATATATGTGATGAATATATATGATGAGTGAACTTCATTTAGATAGAAAGGTTCTTTCCTACATTAAACTGGTAATCGGAAATATGTTTTTCCATAGCCAGTGCCTCATCCACATCAAAGTCTACGAACTTACCATCTTTGTAAGCAACAACACGGTTGCTCTTTCCTTCACAAAGAAGATCCACGGCATAAGCTCCCATAGTAGACGCATACACACGGTCTTTACATGTCGGGCTTCCACCACGCTGCATGTGACCGAGAATAGTTGCTCTTGTCTCCATTCCGGTTGCAGCCTCAATACGTCTTGCCAGAGAAGTAGAATGTCCAATTCCCTCTGCATTGATGATGATGTAATGTCTCTTGCCACGTTTGCGGTTGGCAATGATGTTATTGACGATCTTCTGCTCATCAAAATCATATTTCTCCGGAATCAGTACCTGCTCAGCACCGTTTGCAAGTCCACACCATAATGCAATATATCCTGCATCACGTCCCATTACCTCGATAATACTGCATCGTTCATGGGAAGATGCTGTATCACGGATCTTGTCAATAGCTTCCATTGCTGTATTAACGGCAGTATCAAAACCAATCGTGTAATCTGTACAGGAAATATCCAGATCGATGGTTCCCGGGATACCAATTGTATTTATTCCCTGGGCTGCCAGTTTCTGTGCTCCACGGAAAGAGCCGTCACCACCGATTACGATGATTCCTTCGATTCCATGCTTTCTGCACATCTCTGCGCCGAGTTTCTGTCCTTCTTCAGTACGGAACTCCGGACATCTTGCTGTCTGAAGAATCGTACCACCGCGCTGAATGATATCAGATACATCTTTTGCTTCCATATCTACGATATCCTCAGCGATTAATCCTGTGTAACCTCTTCTAATACCCTTTACTTTTTTTCCCTTTGAGATTGCCTGACGCACTACCGCACGGATAGCTGCATTCATACCCGGTGCATCACCACCGCTTGTTAACACACCAATTGTCTGTATTTCCTTAGCCATGACAAAACCTCCTAAATCTGTATCATTTTCATTTTCCTCATGTTGTTACTATTCTAAACTTTTTTTCACTTTTTTTCAATGGACTTTTCTAAAACTTTGACATTTTTTTCACCAACTTTTTTATTTAATTCATTTACAAGCTCATTGTTTGCAAAAACAGTCATATTTGCGCCGAGTCTTTTCATTGCTCGTTCTTTTGCCAGGTAAATAACAACCTGATCCTGTCCATCTGACCCAGATAACAGCGCCAAAATTTCATTTTCCATCTTTTCAAAAGTTTCTTTATCCGGAAACTGAATCCACAATTCCCGTCTCGCCTCATCAAAAGCATAGATTTTTTCACAGATCAGCTTGCCGTTTTTCTCTTCCTCCGCAGACACACGACCACGGATAAACACCTTCTGTTCTTCCTGCATCAGTAGATGATATCGCTCGTAATCTTTTGGAAAAACAATGACCTCGATACTGCCATACAGGTCCTCAATTGTCAAAAACGCCATTGCCTTGTTCTGTTTTGTATATTTCACCGTTTTAGCTGTAATGATACCACCGACCATGACTTTTTCTCCGTCAATGACACCACAGGCCAGACCGGTTCCTTCATCCAGCACAAAATCTCCGGTCGTCTTTGTAATATTTTTCCGCCATTTTACCTCGTACTCCTGCAGTGGATGTCCGCTGACATAAATGCCGAGCACTTCTTTTTCCATGGCAAGCAGTTCTTCCTTCGTAAACTCACCACAATTTGGCAATCGTATTTCAAACTGTTTCTGCTCCTCCGGTGCCACCATGTCAAACAGCGACATCTGTCCCGCCATGGTCGTCTTGCGGTCGTTTGCAATCTGATCCATCAGCCGTCCATACACCTGCATAAACTGTTTTCGCGTACCGCCAAGACCATCAAAGGCACCGCCCTTGATGAAGTTTTCCACAGCACGGCGGTTCATCTCCTTACCAGTCATACGCTCAATGAAATCCTTCAGTGATTTGAACCTGCCATTTTTCTCCCGTTCCTGCACCAGTGCATCGATCACCGGACGGCCGATACTCTTGATAGCAGACAATCCATAACGGATATCTTTGCCGGACACAGAAAAACCTGCGTATCCATCGTTCACATTCGGCGGCAGTACTGCAATGCCCATCTGGCGGCACACCTGAATATATTCTGCTACTTTTGTGGAGTTATCAATTACCGAAGTCATCAATGCGGCCATAAATTCTACCGGATAATAATATTTCAGATATGCGGTCTGATAAGAGACAACCGCATACGCTGCTGCATGTGATTTATTAAACGCATACTTTGCAAAATCCGTCATTTCATCATAAATCTTGTTGGCTACCGCCTCAGGAATACCGTTGGCAATGCAGCCCGGAACGCCCTCTTCTTCATTTCCGTATACAAAATTCTGACGCTCTCTCGCCATAACGTCCGCTTTTTTCTTTGACATGGCACGGCGCACCAGATCGCTTCGCCCAAGCGTATATCCCGCCAGGTCACGCACGATCTGCATAACCTGCTCCTGATACACGATACAGCCATAGGTCGGCGCAAGGATCGGCTCCAGCTGTGGGCAATCGTACATAATAGAATCAGGGTTATTTTTTCCTCGGATATAAGCCGGAATAAAGTCCATCGGGCCCGGACGATACAGGGAAATTCCCGCAATAATATCCTCCAGACTCTGAGGTTTTAACTCTTTCATAAAGTTCTTCATACCGGCACTCTCCAGCTGGAACACGCCTTCGGTACGACCGGTTCCAATAGAATTGAGCACATCCGGATCATTATAATCAATGTGATCCATATCCAACTCTTTGCCGGTGGAACGTGCCACATTTTTTACTGCATCCTGAATAACCGTCAACGTGCGCAATCCCAAAAAATCCATTTTTAACAAACCTAGTTCTTCCAGCGTTGTCATGGTAAACTGTGTGGTCACAGAACCATCGGAACCTCTGGATAACGGCACATATTCATCCACGGATTTCTGGCTGATCACGACACCGGCAGCATGCATGGAAGTATGCCGCGGAAGGCCTTCCAGGCGCAGTGACATGTCGATCAGCTTCGTTACCTGCCGATCTGATTCATACAACCCACGCAATTCCGGGTTCATTTTCAATGCCTTGCTAATGGTGATTCCAAGCTCATTCGGAATCATTTTGGCAATGCTGTCACACATGGCATACGGCAGATCCATGACACGGCCCACATCGCGGATGACACCTTTCGCCGCCATGGTACCAAAGGTTACGATCTGTACCACACGGTCTTTGCCGTATTTGCGAACAACATAGTCTATGACTTCCTGACGTCTCTCGTAACAGAAATCCACATCAATATCAGGCATGGATACTCGTTCCGGATTCAGGAATCGCTCAAACAACAGACTGTAGCGGATTGGGTCCAGCTTCGTAATACCAAGAGTATAGGAAACCAGGCTTCCTGCTGCGCTGCCTCGTCCCGGTCCGACCATGATGTCATTTTCTCTGGCAAAATGAATGAAATCCCAGACGATCAGAAAGTAATCCACGTATCCCATTTTCTGAATGACAGACAATTCATATTCCAGACGCGGTTTCAATTCCTGCACCCGCTCCGATGAATAACGTTCATCCAGACCTTCGTAGCATAATTTATTCAGATATTCCCAGGAAGTATAGCCGTCCGGCACATCAAATCTCGGCAGTTTCGTTACACCAAATTCAATCTCCACATGACAGCGGTCCGCGATTTTCTGCGTATTTTCCACCGCCTCCAGCGCATATGGAAACAGTGCCCGCATTTCTTCCTCAGATTTTACATAATACTGGCCACCCTCATACCGCATACGGTTCTCATCACTCAGTTTTTTACCGGTCTGCAGACAAAGCAGTATATCATGCGGCTCCGCATCGTTTTCATAAGTATAATGCACGTCATTGGTAGCTACCAGATCAATGCCAAGTTCCTGATGCATGCGAAGCAGCTGCTGGTTCACCTGTGTCTGCTCAGGTATTCCATGATCCTGCAACTCCAGGAAAAAGTTTCCTTTTCCAAAACATTTCTCATATTTTAAAGCTGTCGATTTGGCTTCTTCGTACATGCCACGGGTCAGATAACGCTGTACTTCTCCCGCCAGGCAGGCAGACAATGCGATAATACCCTCGTGGTAAGTTTCCAGAACTTCCATATCCACACGGGGTTTGTAATAATAGCCGTCCACAAATCCCTTGGATACAATTTTCATCAGATTCGCGTAACCGGTGTTATTCTCAGCCAGCAGCACCAGATGGTAATAGCGATCCTCCCCTTTGATCTGCTCCCGGTCAAATCTGGATCCCGGAGCCACGTACACCTCGCAGCCAAGAATCGGGTTGATGCCCTCTTTCCTTGCCGCCCGGTAAAAATCGATTACTCCATACATCACACCATGGTCGGTGATCGCACCGGCTGTCATTCCCAGTTCTTTCATCCGGCTGACATACTCTGTAATTTTATTGGAACCGTCCAGCAGACTGTATTCTGTATGGACATGTAAATGTGCAAATGCCATATATTTCCTCTTTCTATTTCCTTTATCTATCGCAAAACATTTGTTCTTTCGTCTGGTTACCATCTTACCACATTCTGCCCTGCCGCGAAAGACACATTTGTTACGATTTCATTAATATTAATGGGAAACTATGGACAAACCCAAACGGGTTCTATAAGATAAACCAGAACGATATCTTTTCGCATATAGATATCAGAGAGGATTTGGACATTATTATGAAAAAATTTGGATACTTTATAAAAAGTCTGTTTCCGGTAGTGATGGTGTTTATCCTGCAGATTGTTGCAGCCATTCCGACGATGGTATATTTTATGCTGAAATCATCCGAAAACGGCAGTGATTTTCTTTCCGGGCTGACCGGACTTACAAACAACCTGGAATATGTACAGACACTGAATATTGTCTATGCAATACTGGCCCTTTTTGTATTTGGTCTGTGGTATTACCGTGTTTTTGTAAAGCCATTTCGTAACCGGCCGAAAAAACAGCCGGGAGGATATAGTTTTCATACAATTGTTTCCATTATCTGTCTTGGCATTGGATTACAGTATGTGACCACGCTACTCACAGATGCCCTTGGAGTTCTTAGTCCAGAGCTGATTAACAAATACAATGAACAGATGTCCGCTCAAGGCTATGATAATCTGTCTGTAATGCTGCTTATATACTCCATTCTGCTGGCTCCGATCGTGGAAGAACTTGTTTTTCGCGGACTTATCTTTCGATTTGCAAGACATGCAATGCCCTTCTGGTTTGCAAATATATTGCAGGCAGCACTGTTTGGATTTGTGCATTTGAATCTGGTTCAGGGCATTTATGCTTTCGCTATGGGACTGTTCCTTGGCTGGATCTGTCATCGGGGGCGTGGTATCAAGTATTCCATTCCGGTTCATATCGTATTTAATATTATCGGATGCCTGTTTTCCGGTCTGATTGAACTGACACTCACCTTAAATTTCCCGCTTTTTACAGGACTTGGTATCGCCCTCACAATATTTGCATTGTGGCTGTTCTATACCGACTTTCAATCCGCAAATTAAATTCTTGTTTAGGGAATCTTAGAACAGGATGTGACAAAAACTCCAATGCAGGCACGACGGATTTCCTATCTTCGCTGCGCCGCCTATCTTCGACCGCTTCCGCGAACTCACCAACAGCAAAAGCAGCTGTTGGCTCAGACACACTCCCGCGGTCGAGCTATGCTCGCTCCGATAACGGAAATTCGTCTACCGCCTTGCCTTGGAGTTTATGCTCACATCCTGTTCCATTTACGCCATGGCACTTCGTGACACGCATGCATATACTTCACTGAAGTAATAAGCACTATGCTGCATGCGCAGATTAACATATCGAAAGATGACTTGCATGTAAGCGCTTGGCTATGGACGCTACCCTTGACAGAAGAAAAAAGAACGGCTTTCCCTTTGTTACCGACGGCGAAGAACTCAAGAACATGTAGATTTTCTCCGTCGCTGGCAATAGTGTAGCCGTTCTTTTTTTCTCTTTCAAGGGCATGCCGCTACGCGGTAGCTGAAATTCTCCCTCAGGCTCTGAATCTAAGAACATATAGCGGCTTCGCCGCCAGAACAAACAATTACGGACTGATGTTAAGCAATTATAAATCTGTACAATAAGGTTTTTTAAACTGTTTTTAGATTTTGAGCCAGAGGTAAGAGCAAAGCCACCGCAACGCGGTTCC
>CAKRKO010000058.1 GCA_934358495.1 uncultured Eubacterium sp.
GCACGATACGTTGCCTGACGGAAATCCCCGCCCTCGGTATGTTTCTGATGTGCCCGGCCTGCGATCAGCGTCAGTTTCATATCTGTGATTGCCGCCCCGGTCAGCACACCACGGTGCTCCCGCTCCTGTAAATGTGTCAAAATCAACCGCTGCCAGTTTTTATCCAGCATATCCTCACTGCAGTTGGCTGCGAATACCAAGCCACTGCCCGCCGGAAGCGGCTCCATCAGCAGATGAACTTCCGCATAATGACGCAGCGGTTCAAAATGGCCGACACCCTCCACCGTATTCGCTATCGTTTCTTTATATACAATATGAGAATTTCCAAAGGTGACATCAACTCCAAACCGCTCTGCAATCAGACTCTGCAAAATCTCTGTCTGGATCTCACCCATAATCTGTGCCTGGATTTCCTGCAATTGCTCATCCCAGACAATATGAAGTTCCGGCTGTTCTTCTTCCAGAAGCCTCAGTTTCGGCAGTATTACCGCCGGATCACAATCCTGCGGCAGGCAAACCTGACAGGTCAGTACCGGTTCCAGAATCGGTGGCAGTGTCTGCGCAGCATCTCCAAGTCCCTGTCCCGGATAAGTTTCCATGAGTCCCGTCACTGCACAGACTTCGCCCGCCTGTACTTCCTTCCGGGTTTCATATTTTTCACCGGAATAGATGCGAATCTGATTTACTTTTTCCAAAGTGTCATCATCCGCCTCTTTTTTTGTGCAGATCAGGTCTTTTACTTTCAAAACGCCTCCTGTCACTTTTAAATGTGTCAGCCGGTTTCCCTGCTCATCTCTGGAAATTTTATATACTTTTGCTGAAAAATCTGACTCATACTCCACCGGCTCTGTCCAGTATACAAAGCCATTCAGAAATGCTTCGATGCCTTCCATTTTCAGTGCCGAACCAAAATAGCACGGAAATACCTGACGCTCCGTGATCATCTCCCGAATCTGTTCTGTCGGAATACTGCCGGTTTCCAGATAAGTCTCCAATGCTTCTTCCTGACAGGTTGCAAGTTCTTCATACAGCACATCCAAAGACAAAGTACTCTGATTCTGACTTATGTTCTGGTTTCGATCCGTATTTGCAAGCACATCAGTATCTGAAAAATCAATACAACCATCAGACAATCGCTCTTTTAACTCTGCAATTAACACTTCTTTATCCGCTCCCGGCTGGTCCATTTTATTTACAAACAGAAATGTTGGGATTTCATACTCCTGCAGCAGATTCCAGAGTGTCACCGTATGTCCCTGTACACCGTCTGTGCCGCTGATCAGCAGCACAGCATAATCCAGCACCTGCAGTACACGCTCCATCTCTGCGGAAAAATCCACATGCCCCGGTGTATCCAGCAATGTCAGCTCTGTATCCTGCCAGCTAAACTCTGCCTGTTTCGAAAAAATCGTGATTCCCCTTGCACGCTCTCTCGCATCTGTATCCAGAAATGCATCTTTTGTATCTACTTTTCCAAGTCTTCGAATTGCACCTGCAGTATATAAAAGTGCCTCTGACAGCGTGGTTTTTCCGGAATCCACATGCGCCATCAATCCGGTACAGATGTGCTTTCTTTTATTTTTCTCTACCATATAGTCACCTCGTATCCACCGACTTTCCGGCATTATCTTTCTGTTCTCTATACGTCCTTTTTTCACTAATTATTTTTATCATAACATATATTATGCAAAGATACAAAAAAGACATGGACAGAACCATTGCTTTTGCAAAATCTGCCCATGCCTTTTCTATTACAGTAGTTGTCTATTATAAGCTTCCGATTCCTCAGACTTGATTTTTACTCAAGGGTCTCTCCGTTAATCACCTGCTGGATCATTGTTTTTGCCTGATCCACCGTAGACTGGTCCGGAACCATAACATACAGTTTCTGGCTCATGGAGTATGTGGATGACATTGCTCCGCTTCCGTCTACACTGTAAGATTTTACGTTCCAGGAACTACCGTCTGACAGCTGGTCTTTTACCAGATTAGATAATGCATCATACGGCATATCTGTCTGGAAGCTTCCCTCCAGGCCTTTCATCAATTCGTTGAAGTTCTGCAGAACGGCTGGTGTCTGAAGTTTCTGGATCACACCTTTGATGACTTCCATCTGGTCTTTTCCACGCTGACGGTCTCCTTCTGCAAAAGAATGACGTTCTCTTGCAAATGCCAGTGCCTGTTCTGCGTTCAGATTATTGGTACCTTTTGTATAATGATAGGATCCAACACTAAAGTCGTAATCAGACTGTACGGTCACACCACCCAGTGCATCGATCAGATCCTCAAATCCACTGAAGTTGACACGGAAATAGTAATCCATATCAATGTCGTACAGCATACCAAGGGTATCTTTGGAAACATCGATGCCATAAATTCCTGCATGGGTCAGCTTATCTTTGACACCACCGGAAATAGATAACGGTACAAAGTAATCTCTCGGTGTGGAAACCAGTAATATCTGATGTGTATTTGCATTTACAACTGCAATAATATTTACATCGCTTCGGCTCTTTGTGGAAACATCTCCGTAAGTATCAATACCACTGATAAACATGGTAAATATGCCTTTTTCATCTGTCAGTGTCTTATCAGAGCTTGTCTTTTTCACTGCCGTTTTCCACTCATAAGATGCGATTTCACGAATACTGGACTCGAAATTCTCATAGCCTTCACTCTCGGAGATCATTCCGACAAAATCTTCGCTCATAACAATGGCACGGCAGTCTCCGCTGGTCAGTGCATCTGCCAGATCCGTTGTCCCGTTACATTCTGCAACTGAAATATTCTCTGCGAGCTCTTCCTCAATCTGTGCCACTGCATTATCAGTATCATCACGATTGATCTGCGCCAGAATACCAAAACGGTATGCAGATGCATCCTGAATGCTCTGTGCCGGATCATCAGCAAGGACATATACACCGACTTTCGTTGTCTCTTCTTTTGCATCTGTGATATTTTCCAGTGTATCAGTTAATTTTCCGACTTTACCACCGGCAAATGCCAGTACACCGCACACCAGTGCAGCAATCACAACACCGATAATAAACCGTACCAGACGGATTTCTTTTTTCATCAGAAATCTGCACAGTACAATCAGCACAGCCAGTACAACTGCTGCAATGATCAGCAGTTTATTGGGCAGCATGTTATTTTTCTTCAAAAGCCAGACCATCCATACAGACATAACAATCTGTACAGCTGTCACAAGCCAGCCGATACAAAGACATACTTTTGTCTTCATATCCACACTTTCATTTTCTCTTTTGCTCATTCCATTTCCTCTTTCTTTTTGCCTGAAACTGGTTTTTTCAGGAAATTCATTGTAATTTCCTATCAAGCAAGCAGTTTTTCTACCGCTTCTGCATCAAAAGTAACAGATGTCACATGATCTACCTCAATCTGATACAGCGCATTGGCCGCAATGTGCTCTGCTGCCTGCTCCAGATCACGGATACCTGTCGTATTTTCGTATTTTTTGATCACTACATCCAGGCCTTCCGCGGTTACAGTACATTCGTGTTCACTCATACCCATACGTTTTAATACTTTTGGCAGAGAGAAACGGGAGAAAATTGTCTTCTTCTCCTCCGGTGTATAATCCGGAATCTCAATAACCGCGAAACGGGACATCAGCGGTGCACTGATGCGGTCTCTGTCATTGGCTGTTGCGATCGGATAGACACCAACCGTCGGAACCATACATTCCATGTAGTTATCGGTAAATCCAAGGTTATCCAGCAAAGTCAGCAGTACGTCTGCCGGGTTTCCATTTCCTTTTCCGTTGGAAGCTTTATCTAACTCATTGATGATAAATACCAGACCGGACTCTCCTGCTGCGGAAAATGCTTCCATGATGATACCCGGTTTTGCATTGGCGTAAACACGGGAACTTCCCGTCAGCTGCTCCGGATCATGGATAGAACTCATGTCAAGTGTGGTCCACGGCAGTTTCAGGATACGTGCAACCGCATAAGCAATCTGAGATTTACCGGTTCCGGCCGGACCGATCAGCAACAAACCGTAGGCCGGCAGTGTATGCGTACGATTGATCTGAATGATTGTCTCGATGATACGCTGTTTTACACGCTCCATACCATACAATTCTTCGTCCAGAATCCGACGGGCTTCCTCCGGATCGATTGCTTCAAAATAGTTACTTTTCCAACGAATATTCATCATAATGGAAAGGGCACGCTGCGCATGACGGCGTTCCTCCGCAGAAACCTCATGAGAACGTGCAACGGCCAGATTCCGGCGGGCCCACAGACGGATATTATCCGGCAGTGTACGGCCTGCACAATTCATGAAATCTGTGATACTCTGCAGACTGGTCAGCTTCATGCTGTCGCCATCCTCTTCCTGTTCTTCCTCCTCATGCACTTCTGTCGGCGCATTGCTGGCAAACAGACGCTCCATCATAAACTGTAAAAATCCATCCTCTGCGGACAGTTTCGTGCCACCGCCAAAGGCAATCTCACGGATTTTATATACCGCATAGCCATCCGGACGGTTCTCGCCGGAAAGACGCACATTGATGTGGTTCTCACCCAGCCAGCGCAGCAGACTGACAAAACGTGCATCGATCTGCAGAATATCTGCACTGACCTTGCCGCCCTCTTCTTCAAACTCAAAGGAAGTCCGCTTTACCGGATTTGTAAACACACCACAGGAATGATGCTTCCACTGCTGTGTGCTGTTGTCCAGCAGCAAAATCGGAGATTCCGCTGTCGCCTCAGAGTCATTGGAAAACAGCATCGTATAGGTACAGATTCCCTGTGCATTGGCATCTGGTTTATTATTAAAATCAAATACAGGCATTTTCTAGCTCCTTTACCTACTTTTTTCGTAATCTTTAATAGTATAGCACTACTTATGTCATTAGAAAAGTTAATTTTTTCTTATTCTACATCTACCGGTTTCAACTCACCGGTTACGGAATCCATAATAAATCCAGTAATCGTGATATCCTTTGGCATCAATGTATGATGTTTCAACGCGATCACCGTATCTCTGACAGACTGCTCGACGCACTCAAAGCCGCCCAGCCATTTTTCCAGATCAATACCGCTGTTTCGCACAATGTTGATATGTTCCTGTGAAACGCCTCTGTGTGTCAGTTCCTCCAGAAGTTTTCCACCATCCATGCCCTGCACACCGCAGTCTGTATGTCCGATGACCATTACTTCTTCCACTCCAAGCTCGATAATTGCTACCAGAAGGCTTCGAACCACACTACCGTATGGATGTGTGATGACACCGCCGGCATTTTTTATAATTTTTGCATCGCCGTTTTTCAGTCCCAGGGCTGCCGGAAGTAATTCCGTCAGACGTGTATCCATGCAGGTCAGAATTGCCAGTTTTTTATCCGGATACTTGCTGGTCAGATACGGTTCGTATGCTTTATCCTCTACAAATTTTTTATTATACTCCATAATTTCGTTGATCATTTGTACTCCTCCTCATGCAAACATAAAAAATAGAACTATTCAGCATGTTTCTGAATAGCTCTATTGTAACAATTATTTTCTGTTTTTACCAGACCACTTTTATCAGCATGGAATGTCCATCCTCGCTGAACGCAGAAATCTTGCCTTTATGTGCAGCCACAACCGCCTTTGCCACAGACAATCCGATTCCTGAACCTCCTTTTTCCGAATTTCGTGCTTCATCCAACCTGTAAAAGCGCTCAAATATCTGATCCAGATTTCCCTGCGGGATTGGCTCAGTCTCATTCCATACCGTCAGAATTACTTTGTTTCCTTTTGTGTAAAGATGTACGCGGATCGTGCTGTCCGGCGTGGAATATTTCACTGCATTGTCCAGCAGAATGTCAAAAAGCTGACGAATGGTTTTCTCCTCACCGTTTAACCTAATTTCATCTGCGATGTCTGTCTCGATGGTTTTATTCTGCATCATCGCAGGTGTCTCAAAAGGCTGTACGCAATCAACCAATGCATCTGACAGGGAAAATTTGGTCTTTTCTCCGTTGACTTCTCCTTCATCCAGCTTGGACAGGGTGATCAATTGCTGCGTCATGGTAGTCAGGCGATGCACCTGATTGCGGATACTTTTGGTCCACTGGCTTTCTCCATTGTCCATCTCAATGATTTCTGTATTGGCATCAATGATGGTCAACGGTGTTTTTAGTCCATGGCTGGCATCTGTAATAAATTGTTTCTGCTTTTTGTAGCTTTCTGCCACCGGTCGGAATACCAGTTTTGAGAAAAATACAACCAGTACAAATACAGCAGCCAGCCCCAGCGTAGAGATACCAAAACTGTTTACAGCAAAGTTTTTCACCGTTGTGATTTCCTGTCGACAGTCCACAAATACGATCATGGTTCCGTCTTCCGTCTCGGTCACGCGATAACGGTAAATATCAAAAAAACCGGTTATTTTGCTGGAAGTATACACTTCACCGGCATATTCCTTCGCAGAATCTTCGTCAATAGCGGCAATTTTTCCGGTATCACAGTCTGACATGTTTCCATCGGAATCAAAAGTTACCGTAAAATATCGGGTTTCGAAGGGGGTTTCTTTTGAAAATCCCATGTGGTCTTTGCCGATATTATCCGGAGGATTTTTCTGCTCCTCTGTTGCATTTTTTCCATCCGACTTATCCGGTGGAGTCGTATCCGAATTTAAATCATCCGGTACTTCCGGTGGCTGCTCATTTTGATTCTGTCCATTTTGTGCCCCCGGATCAATTCCGCTCGAATCTCCTGCTATTGCATCACCAAAACTTCCACCCTCACTGACGATCCATTCTGTCAGAGTATCTGCTTTTTCCACCAGATGATGATAATTGACGATATTCACTGCCAGTATTATACTTTCCAGTACGATCAGTATCGCACACATGGCGGCTATAATAAATTTTTTCCTCAATTTCTTTATCATAGTGTTTTTTCCTGTTCTGACTTAACAAGGGAATAACCTAAGCCGCGGGCTGCTTTAATTTTAATATCAGCTCCAAGCTCCTGTAGTTTTTTCCTTAAATAAGAAATGTAAACCCAGACTGTTCTTGTATCCGTTTCCGTGTCATATCCCCAGACTTTTTCCAGAAAACGCTCCGTGGAAATCAGCTGACCCGGATTTGCCATCATCATCTCCAACATTTGAAATTCTTTGTTTGGAAGGTGCAGGCTGCCTTTTTCTGAACGCAGTTCAAAGCTGGCACAATCCAGCTCCATGTTTCCCATTTTCAACACAGTGGTGGCTGTAGCTGTCTTGCGTCTTGTGACAGCCCGCAGCCTTGCTAGCAGCTCTTTTGCCGCAAATGGCTTGCTCAGATAATCATCTGCGCCTGCGTCCAATCCAACCACACAGTCATCCAGTTCTGATTTTGCCGTCAAGATCAAAACCGGAACATTGTTACCCTGTCGGCGTACATTTTTGAGGACCGTGATGCCGTCCATTTTCGGCATCATGATATCCAAAATCACGCCATCATAATCATCCGCCATGATGTAATCCAGGGCATCCTGTCCGTTGTAGACTGCGTCTACGGAATAGTTATTATGTTTTAAAATCATGACGAGCGCGTCTGATAATTCGCGCTCGTCCTCTGCCAGTAAAATTCGCATGTTTACTCCTATCCTGCTTTTGCTTCATCTTTCTGTAGACTGAAACATTGTTCTTTTCTTTCTTTACTAACAGTATAGGTTGGAAACTTTAAATTTACCTTAAATAAGATTTGGGTGTCAAAACACCCAAATCTTGATTACACGGATTGTTCCGTGCTTTGCACTCCCACAATCCTTCCCGCTATTCGCATATCGTGGGATAAAAATCCCACTTTTATGCTCATATCGGGGCGTGCCCCAAGGTCACTCATCCACCCTTGTGCAAGCACAGGTGGACTCAGACCTTTTGACACTGTAATCTAAATAATCAAAAAAGGTATTTTTTATCTGTCCCACTTATCGCACAATGCATTGATCTGATCTGCAAACTTCGCCATATCCTTATTTGCGATCTCTTTATTTTTATGGATGACCGCGATCAGGCGCTGACCTGCTGCCAGAAGTCTTTCAAATACCGTGTTGACAGATTTCTTGGTCTTGCGCTTCTCTGCCAGTTTTCTACTGCCCTGTACGACACACAGATTCTGCTGCAGATCATAAATATCCCCGCTGTACGGAGCCACTGCATCCACGCCAACCACTTCTTTTAAATGTGCCGCAAAATTATCCGTCACCTGATCCTGTCCATGGACTACGAAAATCCGTTTTGGTTTCTGTTTCATGCCCTGCACCCAGGCTGTCAGATGATCCTTATCTGCATGGCCACTGATACCCGGCAAATTCAAAATCTCCGCATTGACATGCACTGTCTCACCAAAGAGTTTTACCTCTTTTGCGCCGTTCAACAGCTGATATCCCAATGTGCCCGGAACCTGATATCCAACAAATACAATAGTACACTCTTCCCGCCACAAATTATGTTTCAGATGATGGCGGATACGGCCTGCCTCACACATTCCGGAAGCAGATATAATTACCTTTGGTGTCTTGATAAAATTAATGCCTCTGGATTCATCACTGGAAACTGTTGTCTTTAATCCGGGGAAACCAATTGGATTAATGCCACCTTTGATCATTTCCAGATCTTCCTCGCGAAAACACTCCAGCACGTTTTTATTAAAAATATTTGTCGCTTCGATGGCAAGCGGACTATCCACATACACCTCGAAATTCTGGAAAGAAGACAACATCTGATTTTGTTTGATTTTTCTCAGATAATACAGCATTTCCTGGGTACGTCCTACGGAAAATGCCGGAATAACTACGTTTCCTCCTCTGGCAAATGTTACTGCCAGCACTCTGGCCAGCTCGGATGCATAATCAGGCGGAACATCATGATTTCTGTCTCCATAGGTAGACTCCACGATCAGATAATCCGCGGATTCCGGGATTTCCGGATCACGGATCAGCGCACGGTTGCCATTTCCAATATCACCGGAGAAGATCAGTTTGCACTCATCGTCCCCCTCTTTTGCCCACATTTCAATAAAAGAAGAGCCAAGCAGATGACCTGCATCACGGAAACATACAGTCAATTCATCGCACACATGCACTTTTTTATCATAATCACATGGCACAAAATAGTTCAAAACACCCTGTGCATCATTCACACTGTACATCGGAACGACTTCCGGCTGACCGGCTCTGCGGGCTTTCCGGTTTCTCCAGTCTGCCTCAAACTCCTGAATGTGTGCACTGTCTTTTAACATGATGTTACAAAGCTGTGTGGTCGCATTTGTGGCAAAAATCTGTCCACGGAAGCCTCTTGCATACAACAGCGGCAATAATCCGGAATGGTCGATATGTGCGTGTGTCACAAACACATAATCAATCGCTGCTGCATTCACCGGAATATCCTGATTTTCGTAGATGTCTGCCCCCTGTTCCATACCACAATCCACCAGGATATGTTTTTCCCCGATTTTCAGATAATGACAACTTCCTGTTACTTCATGCGCTGCACCAATAAATTCAATCCTCATAGAAAAACCCCCTTCTACACATTATGTAATCCTTTTTCTCATATAATTTTATGAAATCAAAATAATATGAACGCAAAGCGAATGCGTTCATGAGCAAGTAGTGAAAACGGATTGCGAATGTCCGCTTTACTACGCTCATATTACTTTAACATCATTAAATCCTGCTCTCTCATCTGTCCTTCTTTTTTACCAATCACTGCTTCTCATTTGTAAGACTATTCTTCTTTGCCCTGCAGATAGTAAATAAACTGCTGTGCCGTTCTGCCGGAAATTCCGCCATGGCTCAGCTCCCATTTATTTGCCTCTGCTTTCAGTTCATCCTCAGACATCTTGATACCTGCTTTTGCTGCCAGATGGATCACAATGTCAAAATACTCTTTCTGACTCGGTTTGGAATAATTGATGGTGACACCAAAACGATTAACCAAAGAGAGTTTCTCCTGCATTGTATCGGAACGATGCATGCCCTCATCCTGCTGTACATCGTTGCGGTCGTTCCATGTTTCACGAATCAGATGACGGCGATTGGATGTCGCATAAATCAGTATATTATCCGGTTTTGTCTCCACGCCACCTTCAATAACTGCTTTCAGGAATTTATATTCAATCTCAAATTCCTCAAATGAGAGATCATCCATATAAATAATGAACTTGTAATTTCTGTTTTTCACTGCTGCGATCACATTTGACAAATCTTTGAACTGATGCTTGTAAATTTCAATCATGCGCAGGCCCTGACCGTAAAACTCGTTGACAATTGCTTTAATACTGGTTGATTTACCTGTACCACTGTCACCAAAGAGCAGTACGTTGTTTGCTTTTTTGCCTTCCACAAAAGCACGGGTATTGTCTACCAGTTTTTTCTTCTGAATCTCATACCCAACCAGATCGGACAGCATCACTTTATCCATGTTGTTGATCGGTAAAAATACAAGTTTGCTGTCGGTACGATCCTGAATACGGAAAGCCTTGTTCAGACCAAACATACCAACACCATAGTCTCTGTAAAACTCGGTTACCGCTGTAAAAAATCCTTCTACATCTTTTGCCTGCTCCATGCGGCTGCTCAATGCCTGTACTTTCTCACTGACATTTTTATTGTACATCAGTTCTTTTTTCTCAATGGCACGATAATTGGAAATCTGTGTAAAGCAGTCAATGCCAAGGGATTTCTCAATTTCAGAAAAATCATACTCAAACAGATTTTTGATGGCTGCGAAATCATTTCTTGCAAAATGATTGACGCTTCCGTCGTTTGCACCGATTTTTTCACAGGTGATGCTAAATGGATTTTCATTTGTAATAAGAAAATAAGCCAGATAATTGTGCCACAGATTATTATCAAATCCAAAATCCGTTGCCACCGTCAGCAGACGTTTGATCTGGGTATACACCTTGCGGATCAGCACTGCATTGCTCTGGGTGCCCTCCTCAAATTCCCGGAAAATCTCGCCCATCTGATATAAAATACAATCCTCGTCTATATCTCCATACATAATTAATTTTGCAATATCTCTGTACATACTGAAACCTCCTGTACGTTTTTTTATGGTTCCTGCCGGAACCTGTTTATGCTTTTTTTATAGTTTATACCCTTTTTTCCACTTTGCCAATAGTTGTATTTTTCTTTCTGATAAGGTATTATAGAAAACATGAAAACGAATCCCTTTCTTATTGTAAGAACTACAGGATTTGCATAACGTGACAAAGGAGATTTTTATATGCCAAATACAAACTGGAACGACGTTGGTGATAAAATAAAAGATGCCGTTGACGCAGCCATCTCCACCGGAGATTTTACAAACCTGAGTCGTTCCATCGGAGACGTGATCAATGACACCATCGACAATGTAAAAAGTTCAGTAAAAGATCCTGCAAAAAATTCATATAGTTCTAACCCGTACTATAAAACGACACACACACGACCGGCTCCGGATCAGGCGCAGCCACCGGTGTTGTACAACAAGCGTCCAGGCGGACAGGCCGGTGCCATCATCAGCATGGCGCTTGGATATTCCGTTGGAATATTTACACTGGCAGGACTGATCACATTCACAGCCCTCAGTGCAGCTGTTTCCCATATGTTTATTGTACCGGTTGTTATCTTCGGTGTACTCGCCGTCACCGGATTTACCCTTGGTGCCAACGGCACAAAGAAAATACGCCTGCTGAACCGTTTCAGAAGCTATGTACGCCAGATCGACCACCATTTAAGTGTGCCGCTTCAGCAGCTTGCGGATCGCAATCACAAATCCACCGCATTTATTGCAAAAGATCTGCAGAAAATGATTGATCAGCATCTGTTCTATGAAGCACATGTGGACACACAGGACAACTATTTCCTGCTTTCTGATCAGGCTTACGAGGATTACCGTAACGCAAGACTGGAATATTATGAAAAGAAAAAAGTGATGGAAAAAGAGCAGAAAGAACATAAAGTATCTGCCGAATGCCAGAAACTGATTGATGAAGGACAGACTTATGTCCGCCATATCCGTGAATGCAACGATGCAATCCCGGGAGAGGAAATTTCCAGCAAACTGGATAAAATGGAGCAGCTGGTACAGCGTATTTTTGACGAAGTCCGGATCCATCCGGAAGTTGCCCCGGAGCTGCAGAAAATGATGAACTATTATCTGCCGACTACATCCAAACTGCTGGATGCTTACCGCGAGCTGGATCAACAGCCGATTGAAGGGGAAAATATCAGTAACACAAAAGCTGAAATTGAGCAGACAGTCGATACGCTGAATATCGCATTTGAAAAACTGCTGGACAACTTATTTGCGGACCGCGCCTGGGATATCTCTTCTGATATCTCAGTATTAAACACGATGCTGGCACAGGAAGGTCTGAAAGAAGACGATTTTAACCTTAATAACAAATAAAATCATAATTTAAGGAGAACATTTACTATGGACAACGAATTCAAAGATTTTGCAACCACACCAACACTGACTTTTGATGTGGCACCTGAGACAAAAGATGCACCAGCTACGCCGTCTGCTTCCGAGCTTGCAGAACAAGTTTCCGATCCAGCTTTCAGTGAGAACAATCTGTCACCAGAGGAATTGCAGATGGTCAATGATTTTTCTGAAAAAATTGACCTTCATAACTCTCAGGCAATCCTGCAGTACGGCGTTGGCACACAGAAAAAAATGGCTGATTTTTCTGAAGCTGCCCTGAACAATGTCCGCACCAAAGACCTTGGCGAAGTTGGCGACATGCTTTCTGCCCTGGTTATCGATCTGAAAAGCTTTGATGTCACTGAGCAGGACAAAGGATTCAAAGGATTATTCAAGAAATCTTCCAACAAGATTACTGCCATGAAAGCCAAATATGACAAAGCGGAAGTAAATATAAATAATGTATGTACCGCCCTTGAGGGTCATCAGGTAACTCTGATGAAAGACATTGCCCTGCTGGACAAAATGTACGATGTAAATCTCACCTATTTCAAAGAACTTTCCATGTACATTCTTGCCGGAAAGAAAAAATTGGAAGAAGTGCGCACTGGTGAACTTGCAGCGGCTGTTGCAAAAGCAAACGCATCTAATCTGCCGGAAGATGCACAGGCTGCCAAAGATTTACAGTCTATGTGCGACCGTTTTGAGAAAAAGATCCATGATCTGGAATTAACCCGTATGATTTCCATTCAGACCGCACCTCAGATCCGTATGGTGCAGAATAATGATACCATGATGGCAGAAAAAATTCAGTCCACAATCGTAAATACCATTCCACTGTGGAAAAGCCAGATGGTACTTGCACTCGGCATTGAACATTCTGCACAGGCTGCAAAAGCTCAGCGTGAAGTAACCGATATGACCAATGAACTTCTCCGTAAAAATGCGGATATTCTGAAAACAGCTACCATTGATACTGCCAAAGAATCCGAACGAGGCATCGTGGATCTGGAGACCTTAAAACACACAAACGAATCTCTGATCAGCACCTTTGATGAAGTACTGAAGATTCAGACAGAAGGACGTGAAAAACGCCGCACCGCCGAAGCAGAAATGCAGCGTATGGAAAATGAACTCAAACAGAAGCTTCTTGAAATTCATGGTTAAGTTTCTGATTTTTAACATTTTTTAAGGTTTTGTTTGCTATATCTTAATAAAATTAGTCTAATATAACACTGCTGTATGTAAAAAATTGAAAGGAAGTGACACAAGTAAATTTACATACACAAATATTATTAGTATCAAGGAGAATTTGCAAATGAAACATTCAAGAAGCTATAATAGATACAATTGCACTTTTTATAAAAACAGTTCCAAAAAAATTAGTTATGGCAGTGCTAAATGGTCCAGACGTTGGGGGCACTAATCAATGAAAAAACCTTTATCTTCAAAAGAAAAAGTGTTGCTACTTGGAAATGCTGTCTATTGCTTTTTATACTTGATAAGCTTTCTTATTACAGGAAATATTCTCTGGACACATTTAATCATACAATTGATTGTTTTTAATCTGACTATATGGTTGATTTTCTATTTAAAGGAATAATTTACAAAAACAATAATTATACCGTATGCCAAAAGAATCTGATGACATAACTTAATAACTGAAATGAAGAAATCGAATCCATTTTTTCAAATGTCTAGCGTCTGAAAAATGGATTCGATTTCTTTTTTTAGACTAAAAAATTATTTAAGCAGGAAATATTATTTTTATTTCCGTTCCTTTTCCAAGTTCACTCTCTATTTTTAACTCAGCTTTATGCATTACTGCAATGTGTTTTACAATCGCAAGACCCAAACCGGTTCCACCTGTCTGCTTAGATCTGCTTTTATCCACACGATAGAAACGTTCAAAAATACGCTCCTGATCTTCCTTGGATACGCCAATTCCGGTATCTTTTACCGACACAAACGGATGACCATTTTCCTCACCGATCGTGACATTCACAGAACCGCCAACACAATTGTATCGAATGGCATTATCACACAGATTATAAATCAGCTCATCCATCATACGGCGATTGGCCTGGATTACTTCACTTGCACCTTTCACTCGAACAACCACCTGGTGTTTATTGGCCTGCATTTCCAACATATCCTGACAATTCAATGCCATCTCATACAAATCCACCGATTCTTTATCCACACACTCTTCCACGGAATCAAGCTGTGACAGGCGCAAAATATCATTGATCAATGTCAGCAGACGCTGAGAACTTTTATGGATTTCCCCTGCAAAACGTACGGTATCTTCACCCTGTGCGATCCCGGATTCGATCAGTTCTGCATACCCGGAAATGGACGTCAGTGGTGTTTTCAGCTCATGGGATACATTTGCGGTAAATTCCTGCCGCATCTTTGAATTTCGTTTCAATTCCCGATGCTGCTGATTGATTGTCTCAATAAATGGCTGAATCTCCGGATATGTCTGCATTTCACTTACTTTTTCCACATCCACAGCCAACATTTCAATTGGTTCAATAAACCGTTTTGTCATAATATGTCCCAAAACCAGACATAATACAAAAATCACTGCAAAAATACCTATACACTCTGGCACCAGATATGTACACATTTTTGCTACATACGGAATATCTCTGGACACACGGATAATGCAGCCATTATCCAGCTTTTCCGCATAATAAAAAGACAGTGTTCCGATGGTATTGGAACGTCTCGTTGCCTTTCCTTCACCTTCTTTTATTGCCTGCTGAACCTCCGGTCGTTCCATATGATTTTCCATCTTGCTGGCATTGCCTTTACTTTCATAAAGCACACTTCCGTCTGCACTGACCAACGTAATGCGCAAACCATCTGCATTTGCATCATAATTCTGTTCCAATGTGTCAACAATGTAATCCGAACTTGCAAGGACATGAACATCTGTCTGCAGATCCTGGAAAATCTGCTTCTGTAACATCAAAAAATATGCCCAGAATGTCAAGCCAATGGTCAGTAAAATGGCCAGTGCCGCAATTCCAACTAAATTTTTATGAATTTTCTTTCTCATACTTTCTGCCTCGTCAAAAAAATATTTGTATCTTGCTTCATAAGCGAAAGCGAATTTTTTCTTCCCCATACAATTCAAGTCTTGTTTCTCACCACCTGCAGGAGGTGGGAGTCATCTCACATCTAATATATTAATTTCTAATATGGTTCAAGCTATATCCTACATTTCGAACAGTCTGAATCAATTTTCCAGACGGCCCCAGTTTCTGACGTAATGTCTTGATATGCATATCAAGCGTACGGGACTCGCCGGTAAAATCCATACCCCAGATTTCTTCCATCAGACGATCTCTGGTCAGTACAATACCCTCATTCATAATCAGATATTTCAATAATTCATATTCTTTATAAGTCAGATCACATTTTCCCTGTGCAGTATGTACCTCATGCTTACTGTCATTCAATGTAATATCTTCAAACTCATATACTTCTTTTTTCTGAATAGAAGCACTTCTTCTCAACAGTGCTTTTACCCTTGAGATCAATTCCATCACTCCAAACGGTTTGGTCAGATAATCATCAGCACCAAGATCCAGCCCTTTTACTTTATCCAATTCTGTCGTTTTCGCCGTTACCATAATAACCGGGACCAGGACTGTGCTGTGATTCAGACGCATTTTTTTCAAAATCTGCAGTCCATCTTCATCCGGTAACATAATATCTAATAAAACCAAATCCGGAATCTGTTCATCCAAAGCTGCATAAAAATCCCTGGCACATTCAAATCCATGCACTTCATAACCGGAATTTTTCAAAGCAAAACTCTCGATTTCCTGAATATTCTTATCATCTTCTACGATATAAATCATCATATCTTTCCACCTCATCTACGTAAAGCGGACATTCGCAATCCGCTTTCGCTACTTGCTCATTTTTTCACTATCTGGATACTTCCTTGGTTTGTTGATCCTAATTAGCTTATCTTATTTATTATTATAAATACATTCCGTAAAATAAAATCATATTCCAAGTAAATTTTATGTAAAAAATTTTACATACATTATACCATGTATCTTATTGCGGGTGGCTTAAAATTTAACGCAATATTGAGAAAGGCCTGAGTTTATCTCAGTAAGCGGCATAGACGCAGTGGCGACAGTAAATTTAAAATCCGTTTAAAAACGTAAAGAAAGAAAAAGTGGTATTTTTCCTCGGCAAGCGATTGTTAGCTGCAGAGGTAAAATACCACTTTTTCGTCCTAAATATTAAATTTTAAGCCACAAGGCAGACTTTATTTAGC
>CAKRKO010000059.1 GCA_934358495.1 uncultured Eubacterium sp.
TGAGTTCGCGGAAGCGGTCGGAGATAGGCGGCGCAGCGAAGATAGGAAATCCGTCGTGCCTGCATTGGAGTTTTTGTTACATCCTGTTCTAAGATTCCCTAAACAAGAATTTTAAATTCCAGAAGTATCAAATTCCGGAATAAAACTCTCCTCCGCTGTCTCTCCATCCTGGATAAATCCATTTTCCACCCCGATTTCAATCGCATAATCCACGACTTCATCATATTCCTGAGGAGTTATCTTTCTTCCAAGTTCCGGATAACGCACCTCGATTCCCTGCATTGGTGTATACTGGTTCATAATGCTGATATATATCTGGTCTCCATATGCCTCATGCAGATAGCGGATCACTTTCTTGGATTCTTCCACATGTCCCGGAAGTACTAAATGACGAACTACTACCCCACACAGCATTCGTTCCAAATTGCCATCTCCATAATCTACATCAACAGACATTTCATCTGTGATTATCCCGGAGTTTTCCCCGGAAACAACCTCAAACTGCGCAGTTCCCACCTGCCGCACCATTTCCTGCAACGCAAGTTTCGCCACTTGCGGATAATCCGACGCATGAGAATAGGTACCGGCCAGCTCTGCACTCAGATATTTAAAATCCGGCAGATAAATATCCACCAGACCATCAAACATCTGCAGTGTTTCGACTTTTTCATAGCCGGATGTATTGTATACAATTGGAAGATGCAGTCCCTGCGACCTGGCAATCTCCAGAGCTGAGACTACCTGGGGTGCAAAATGCCCTGCCGTCACCAGATTGATATTCCAGGCCTTCTGCTCCTGAAGTTCTAAAAAAATGTCTGCCAGCCGCTCCGTGGAAATTATTTTTCCCACGCTTCCTGCTGCAATGGAATGATTCTGGCAGAACACGCAGCCTAAGGTACAGCCCGAAAAAAACACGGCTCCGGAGCCCGCATCGCCGGATATGCAGGGTTCCTCCCACATATGCAATGCAGCCCGTGCCGCACGTATCTGATCGGTCTGTCCACAGTAACCTGTTTTTCCCTGTGTCCGGTCCACATGGCAGTTTCTCGGACACAGACAGCAATCAGTAAATTTATTCATATTCAACTTCTCCAAATTTGGACTCGATTTCCTTGTCTTCTCCATCCAGATGTTCTGCCGGAAGATGATGTTCTATAATCTCTAAGAAACGCCCAATCTCCTGCCACGCATGCTTGGATTCTGGAATCATCAGCATCGCCATCTGGAAAACATGAAACATTCCCTCGTACACACTGAGCCGTACTTTACAGCCGGCATGCTTTGCCTTTTCTGACACAAGCTCAGAATCGCTCAGCAGCATCTCATAACTCCCTACCTGAATCAGCATCGGCGGAAATCCGCTGAAATTTCCATACAATGGCGAAATATATGGATTGGTCGGATCTTCATCCTGAATATAATCTTTGCTGTAAATCAGGCTGTCTCTGGTATTTCCAAACAGTGGATCCCGCTCATAATTAAAATCATAAGATGCGCCGGACTGGGTCATATCCGTCCATGGAGACATACAGATGAGCCCCGCCGGAAGCTTTCGATTTTGGTTTTTCAAATACATACAAAGAGCCAGTGCCAGTCCACCACCGGCAGAATCTCCAGCAACAACAATCTCATGCTCCTGCCAGCCCTGCTGCAGCAGCCAGTTATAACCGGTGATGGCATCCTCCAGTGCCGCCGGATACGGATGCTCCGGTGCCACACGGTAATCCACCGTCAGCACACTCATGCCCAGGCCCAGTTCACTGTAAAGTCCTGCAAAACTGCGGTACGCATTGCGCATTCCCCCGATATATCCACCTCCGTGCAGCTGAAGCAGCACCAAGCGCTCATTTTTGATATCACACTCCAATAATTCCAGACGGCAATTTTTTTCTTCAATCACGCGCAGATTATAAAATTCCGGCACTTTCCACTCGGGTTCTGTCATCTTTTTGCGCAGTTCGCCGCTTTTTAACTTTCTTCCGATCAGATTGTCGGATGCGACTCTTGCGATCAATTCACGCATTACTTTTCCACGGATACTGTTGTCAGTCTGTAACATTCACTTCTCTCCTATTACTGATACTATTATTTGCTCCCTTATATAAAATGATGCCAGGGTCAAAAGCCTGAAACCACGATGTGCTTGCACAGGAGTGGTTTTATGGCTTAATGACCCGCCCGATATGAGCATAAAAGTGGAACGTCAGCTTCACGATATGCAAATATTGGGTAGAATTGTGGGAGTACGAAGTACGGAACAATTCGTAAGGCATCTTTTGACCTCAACATCTTTCAAGTCGAACGCACGTGAGACTTGGTGCGTGATTCTGGTCAGCGAAAGCTGACATATTCTTCTCAGAATCACTGCACATCCCCGCGGAGCGTTTATCTCAGTCGGAGATTGTACTCCCACTGAGAAAGACTTGTTATTACTCACCACTTGCAGAAGTGGGAGTCTTCTCGACTGAGATAAATTGCATTTCAGATGCCGGCAATATTATACGTGAAAGCGACGATACAGCTCATCTACAGCCCGGCGGCCTCCCAGGATCACACTGCCAATAAACACAAAAATGGCCACACACAATGCAATCAGACACATGATACTGTCACTGGAAATTCCAAAATGATGTAAAATATATGGTATAACACTCAGTGCTATGATCAGCAGCTGCATCGGAATATAACTCTGCCAGTTTCGGCTGTTTACTATCATCAGTACGATAATGGTCACATCGATCAAGATAAAGGCCGCCGGCAGTACATAGTTTACCGACCAGCCGGAAAATCCTGTCAAAAAGTCGATCAGTGCAACAACGGCCACGCCAAGCAGCGTCTGCAACAGTATTTTAAACTGATACCCATTGTGCTTCTGAATCGAAAATTTCAATGTGATATACGCATACACCATGCAGGCTCCGGTCATGATGGACCACCCAATCCGGTCTCCCACATGAAAATCAACGATCACCAGTATTGCCTCCGCAATGATGGCAGCCAGCGTATAAATACTCAGTGCCAGCTGGATTTTCTTTATCTCTTTGTCCGGATGAAACGGATAGGTCGGCTTCATTTCCAGTGCCTCGCCTCCGTCCCGCTCCGTAATACATTTGCAAAGTGGACATACGTTAGTCGGATCAATAAATTCCACTCCGCAGTTCCAACATTTATTCATAATACACACCATTACTTTCTATTGTTACCGGAATATCATTTGCCACCAGATAACGGTAAAATGCTTTCTGCAGTTTCGTATCTTTCATCACGGATGAGATCGTGGACGTCAGCGTACCCTTATAAGAACACAGACACATTTTCAGATTCTGTCCTTTGGAACGTGACAGGATAACACTGAAATGATCCACATAATCTTCATATTCCGGCGCCACATGAATATTTCCAAGATTTGTGATAGTGGCTGTATTGGCACCTGCCGCCATATTGTAAATATATTTCATACCAATTTTTTTGAACACAAGCGGAATCGTCCGCAGGATCATCGTTTTTTCTCCGGTCACATTATAAGAAAAAATATCCTCCAGATGTTCTTTCGTGATCTGCTCCCGCAGGGATTCTTTTACTTCCCCGATGACATCCTCAAATGGCTGGTTTTCTGCCTTTGGATGGAAGGTTGCCGTAACCATGACGAAAAAGTTTTTCGTCGTCACGGAATTAAAATACGGCCGCAGGTTAACCGGAATACTTGTGGTGATCGGCCGCTTCGACGGCATTCCCTTCAAATATTCCTGATAAATTGCCCAGATAAATACCGATACCAGAAATTCATTGATGGTGGCACCGTATTTCTTCGCTGCACGTTTCACCGCATCCACCGGCATATGTCCGTGAATGATTCCCATTTTTCCTTCCGGGAACATGCTGCCTTTTAAAATATAGGCTTTTTCCGATTTGTAGGACTTTTCAAACCGGCTCTTTTTATAATTCTGCAAAAAGCTGTCTTCAGTATTCAGTGAGGTGTCCTTGTGCAGCCGATTTCCATACTTCTCACCAAGTTCCGGATGAGACAGACGCAGATACTGATACGTCAGTTCCTTCAGGAAATTTAAGGCGCCATTACCGTCCGTCAGGGAATGAAATACTTCCAGATTAATACGGCATCCGTAATAAGTCACACGGAACTGATAGCTCCGGTTGCGGTGTTCGTCAATGTAACGGCACGGATACGTATGCTCCTCATGCACCGTCGGTGATTTTTTTCCATTTTCTTCAAAATAGTACCAGAACATGCCCTGGCGCAGTCTGCAGTTAAATACAGAAAACTTCGGCAGTACCATGTCTAAGGCCTGCTGCAGCAGATCCTGCTGTATCTCTTCTTTCAAAATAATCGCCACACGGTAGACATTTGTCATGCCTTCCCCGGCAATAACCGGAAAAAGATGTGCCGTGTTGTCAAGTTTTCCCCACTTGATCTCACGGTCTTTGCCTCCCTTTATTTCCTTATAAGCAGACCTGGCTTCTTTCCGCGCCTGCTTTTCCTGCGCTTTCTGCTGTTTTTTCTCAGCTTTCAGCTGTCTTTTTTCTTCTTTGCTCATAGATTTTAATTACATCCCTGTTTTATTATTACTCTCTTACACATATCGGGCAATGCCCACACGGATCCTTCCTTTTTTTGTTTCCTGCAAAAAACCCTGGAACACAAATTTTCCGAATCCGCGCACGGACACAATGTCTCCGTTTCTCAGTATACCACTATTCCGGTTGTATTGTCTGCCATTTACAAATATTTTTCCCGCCCGGAAAAGTTCCGTACTCTGGGTGCGGGAAAGTTTGTACGCCTTTGCCACCACTGCGTCACACCGATTTGAGCTGACCACGAATTCTTCTTCCACAAACTCCGGTGCCGCCTGCCTGGGACATTCCTTTGTGATCTCCGTGATCATGGATGTGTGGCGCACCTGCGTAATATGCTCCGCCAGATAGACCGCCATGGCATCTTCACAGAATACATAACCGGTCGCCTCTCTGACAATAATATCACCAAGAACATCACGCTCTATTCCGAGATTCATCAATGCACCTAAAAAATCACGGTGGCTCAACTCCTCCGCGAATTTCGGTGCCGAAGGGCGGATTACCACGCAGCTGATGGGAAACTCCTCCTCATACCCTAAAGTTTCCTCTGAGCCAAACCGCAGTATCTGCCGCTCGCAGCCTTCCGTGCCGCCAAACAGTTTCCATGGTACAAAATCAAGTTCCCGTTCCATGGCATATACATCCGATACTTCCGCTGCATTTAAAAAACCGGAAAACGTATAAATATTTTGCTGATAACAGCGGTTTGCCAGATCCAGCACCCGCCGCTTTAATTCTTCATTTTCTTTCATAAAAATAAGTATAACATACGCCTGTATCTTTGCACAAGAAAAGAGGATATCAAAGGCATACTTAAAAAAATACACATTTTTTGTAAAATTTGTTTAATTTTGAGCATAATAACTGGTAAGATTGTCTAATTTTCAACAATCAAAAATAATACTTGCATGTCGAAACATTGTATATTATAATGAGTTCTAAATTGTATTTTATTTAGTACAATTTCAATACAAGAAGGGAAGTGAACGTATGGAATTACAGATTCAGGACTTAGTTTCCTCCATCCGCAAAGACGGGATTGACGCAGCCAACGCAGAAGCAGAAGCAATTATATCAGAAGCTAAGAAAAAAGCAGACGCCATTATCGCAGATGCAAAAGCCGAAGCAAAAAGTATACAGGAAGCTTCAAAAAAAGAAATCAGTATTCTGAAAGAAAGTGCTGCCATCAGTGCAGAACAGGCAAAACGTGATGCGATACTCGCATTTAAAACTGAGGTGAAAGCAGAATTTGAAAAAATTCTTTCTGCTAAAGTGAAAGACAATCTCTCGGACGCTGCACTTGGGAAACTGATCAAAGCTGTTATTACAGACGAAGGGGTAGATAGTTATTCCGTAGAAGTTGCAGAAGTAAGTGATGCTCTGAAAGCAGAACTTGCAGAAGAAATCAAAAACGGTCTCGAGATCAGACCAGCCAAAGGCGTGCGCGCAGGCTTCCGCCTCTCAGCAAAGGATGGTTCTGGTTATTTTGACTGTTCCGATGATGAGATCATGCTGATGCTGATGCCATACTTCAGAAATCTTGATTTCTAGCAGGAGGTGCTTATGGCTTCATATTATTATTTGATATCCAGCCTGCCGGACCTTAAGACCGACGGTGATATGCCATTTTCTTATGAAGAGTTTCTTGGCATGTGCCAGTCAAATATAAGTGAATCAAAATACGAATATTTAAGTAATCTCACCCTCTCCTCTGATGAGGGACCACTCTTAAAAGACTGGGCTGTTTTTTACAACAACCTGATGAGTGAACTGAATGCGCAGAGAAGCGCAAACCTTGGACGGGCCTACTTAAAATCCTACGATAAGGATGCAGTGCTCACCCAGATAGTGGGAACGGTGCTTGCGGCAAAGAATCCGCTGGAAGCCGAAAAAATCTTGCTGGATTACGAATTTGAAAATCTTGATTCCCTGGTAGGTTTGCATACCTTTGACGATGTATATCTCTTTGGGTATGCGGTGAAATTGAAACTGCTGGAGCGCCAGAACTGTTTTGTACAGGAAAAAGGCAAAAAGGAATTCAAACGTCTTTTTGATCAGGTGCAGCAGCGCGTTTATCAGTTATAGAAGAAATACACATCTTCACTGATAAAACGGAAAACTATTAATAACAGGAGAAAATCGAATGGAAACAGTAACAGGATATGTAACTGGTATTAACGGCAACCTGGCAAATGTAAGTTTCGATGGTTCCGTTCATAAAAATGAAGTTGGTTATATCCTTGTTGACGGAAAACGCTTAAAAGGCGAGGTTATCCGAATCAACAACGGCATAGCCAGCATGCAGATCTACGAAATGTCAAACGGCATTAAAGTCGGAGATCCTGTAGAATTTACCGGTGAACTGATGAGCGTAGAACTTGGACCGGGTCTGCTCACACAGGTATTTGACGGTCTGCAGAATCCGTTGCCGGATCTGGCCGAGCAGTGCGGATTCTTCCTTGAGCGAGGCGTATACCTCGATCCGATCCCGGACAGAGAATGGGAATTTACCCCATCCGTAAAAGTCGGTGATGCTGTAGAGGCCGGCGACTCCATCGGAAGTGTTCCGGAAGGATTATTCACACATGAAATCATGGTACCATTCACTCTGAAAGGCCATGACTGGAAAGTAAAATCCATCAAAGAAAAAGGTTCTTACCATGTACGTGCAACCATTTGCGTCATCGAAAATGGGGATGGCGAGGAAAAAGAGCTGAGCATGGTTATTTCCCAGCCAATTAAACAGGCAGTAAAATGCTACGATGAAAGACTTCGTCCGGACGAACCTCTGGTAACACAGATTCGTTGTATCGACTCTTTCCTTCCGGTAGCAAAAGGCGGTACTTTCTGTGTTCCCGGACCGTTCGGCGCAGGTAAAACAGTGCTTCAGCATATGGAGGCGAAAAACGGTGAGGCCGATATCGTAATCGTAGCCGCATGTGGTGAGCGTGCCGGCGAGGTTGTAGAGATCTTAAAAGAGTTCCCGGAACTGGAAGATCCGAAGACAGGCAGATCCCTGATGGAACGTACTATCATCATCTGTAACACATCTTCCATGCCGGTAGCCGCACGAGAGGCTTCCTGCTACACAGCCGTAACTCTGGCTGAGTATTACCGACAGATGGGACTGGATGTTCTGCTTCTGGCAGATTCCACCAGCCGCTGGGCACAGGCCATGCGTGAGATGTCCGGACGTCTGGAAGAGATTCCTGGTGAAGAGGCATTCCCGGCTTACCTTGAGTCCACCATCGCTTCTTTCTATGAGCGTGCAGGTAAAGTAAGACTGAAAAATGGCAAAATTGCATCCGTAACCATCGGTGGTACCGTATCACCGGCAGGTGGTAACTTCGAAGAGCCGGTTACACAGGCAACCCTGAAGGTAGTTGGTGCATTCCACGGTCTTTCCAGAGAGCGTTCCGATGCGCGTAAATACCCGGCGATCCATCCGATGGATTCCTGGTCAAAGTATGACGGCGTTGTCGATATGACCCGTGTAGAAGAAGCTCGTTCTATTCTGCACAGAGGAAATGAAATCAACCAGATGATGAAGGTAGTTGGCGAGGAAGGAACTTCTGCAGAAGATTACATTATTTATCAGAAGGGTGAGCTTCTCGATTCTGTATATCTGCAGCAGAACTCTTTCGATCCGATCGATGCAGCATGCTCTCCGGACAGACAGCGGGAAGAATTCGGCGTCCTCTATGATGCTTTGATGGCATCCTATGATCTGGATGACAAAAATGAAATCCGAGGTTTCTTCAACCAGTTAAGACAGGAATTCCTTGACTGGCACGGTACAGAATTCAAATCACCGGAATTCTACGCACAGGAAAAGAAAATCTCAGAATTCTACAAATCAAAAGCTGTTGAGTAGGAGGATGTTAGCGTGCAGAAAGTATATACAAAAATAGAATCCATTGTCGGTAACGTAGTTACTGTCAGAGCAAAAGATGTCCGTCTGGGCGATCTGGCTCTCGTAGGTGACAGTTATGCGACTGTTATAAAACTTGATAAAGACCTTGTGTCCCTTCAGGTATTTGCCGGTGCACAGGGTGTCGGAACCAGTGATCCGGTCCGCTTCCTTGGCAGACCAATGATGGTTTCCTTCTCCGATCACCTGCTTGGAAGAGTCTTTGACGGTGCCGGTGTTCCAAGAGATCACGGCCCGGCGCTGACAGAAAACATGATTCCGATCGGCGGACCGTCCTTCAACCCGGCAAAACGTATTTTACCGAAAAATATGATCCGTACCGGTATCCCGATGATCGACGTATTTAACACACTGGTAGAGAGTCAGAAACTTCCGATCTTCTCTATCTCCGGAGAACCTTACAATGCACTGCTCTCCCGTATCGCACTTCAGGCAGAAGTAGATGTCATTGTTTTAGGTGGTATGGGACTGAAATATGATGATTATCTGGCATTCCGTGATACTTTGGAAAAGGGCGGTGCCATGAGCCATACGGTTATGTTTATCCATACTGCTTCTGATCCGACGGTAGAGTGTACTCTGGTTCCGGATATGGCACTTGCTGTTGCAGAGCAGTTTGCATTAAATGGAAAGAAAGTACTGGTGCTTCTTACTGATATGACAAACTACGCCGATGCACAGAAAGAAATGGCGATCACTATGGAACAGGTACCTTCCAACCGTGGTTATCCGGGCGATCTGTACAGCTGTCTGGCTTCCCGTTATGAGAAGGCCGTTGACATCGAAGGGGCCGGATCCATTACGATTCTCGGTGTTACCACAATGCCTGGTGATGATGTCACACATCCGGTTCCGGACAACACCGGTTATATCACAGAAGGTCAGTATTATCTGAAAAACGGACACATTGAGCCATTTGGATCTCTCTCCCGTCTGAAACAGAATGTAAATGGAAAGACCAGAGATGACCATCGTGCACTTATGGATGGTATGATCCGTCTTTACTCTCAGTACAAAGAGGCTCTTGAGAAAAAATCCATGGGATTCCTTATGAGTGACTGGGATGAAAAACTTCTGAAATATGGTGCGCTTTTCGAGACAAAACTTATGGACCTCAGTGTAAATATTCCACTTGAAGATGCCCTTGACCTTGGCTGGGAAATCCTTGCAGAATGCTTCGAGCCAAACGAGACCGGTTTGAAGACAAGTCTTCTGCAGGAAAGATGGCCAGACAAAGAAGCATTACACTAAAAGGAGCAGTTGATGGCTATCAAACTTACAAAAAATGAGCAGAAATTGCAGAAAGACCGCCTGAAACAGTATCAGCGTTATCTTCCTACCCTGCAGTTGAAAAAGCAACAGCTGCAGGCCGTGATCACGAAGACAAAAGCCGAGCTGGAACAGAAGGAAGTCGAGCGTGCTCAGATGATCGGTGACCTGGATGACTGGGTTGCAGTATTTGCTGAAAACGAAATCTTCGAGGAAAGCAAAAAACTGGACTATCTGGTTCAGCCGGATACCGTCATCTGTAAGAATGAGAACATCGCCGGTGTCACCGTTCCTGCTTTTCAGGAACTGACTTTCAAAGACATCGAGTATGATGTGGACGACTATCCTCTGTGGGTGGACACTGCTATTATAAAACTCCGCGAGATTGCACGTCTGGATGCTCTGGTATCAACACTGCGCAAACAGGAAGCACTTCTGGAGAAAGAGTTACGCTCTACTTCCCAGCGAGTCAACCTATTTGAAAAAGTCAAGATTCCAGAAGCCAAGGAAAATATCCGCATGATCGGTGTCTTCCTTGGAGATCAGCAGACAGCGGCTGTTGTTCGCGGAAAGATTTCAAAGAAAAAATTAGTGGAGGCGGCACAATGATAGAGAAAATGAAAATGGTCTGCGTCGTGTCATCCGTCTCCCGAAAAGACGAGATGCTCGACGGGCTTCGATCCTTAGGGCTCTTACATCTGGCAGAAAAGAAAAGTCCGGACCGCGCAGTTGCAGAGCGTTTTACAACGCTGTCCAAGACAGCTTCCGCTCTCACGGACTATGCGCCGGATAAAAATGGCAAAAACAAAGAAACGGTACCGGTTCTCTCAGATTCCGAATTTGAGGAAATGTATCAGAATGTATTATCCGCATTAGAGAAAAAATCCTCACTGGAACAGGAAATCAGTGCTGCCAATACCGAGATTGAACGTATCAAAGCATGGGGCAAATTTTCACCGGAAGATGTAAAATGTGTCAGAGAAGATGGATATGATCTCCACTTCTACCGTCTGGGCAAAAATGAATACCAGATAGCACTGCAGGATCCGGAGATCAAAATGATCGCACTGACACCGGTTGACAAGATGCACACGGTTGCAGTTCTGGGAACACTGCCGGTTACGATTCCTGCAGCGGAATTTACCCTTCCGGAAAAAGGCATCGATGCGTTAACAGCGCAGATTGAACACTGCCAGACTGAAATCGGCACCTGTGAAGAAACACTCAAAAAATCCAGCATCTATGATGCAAGTTTTCAGGTTCAGATGCTGAAAGCGCAAAATGCAGAAAACTATTCTTCTGCAAGTGAAACAGCAGAAAGTGATGAAAATTTTGTATGGATTTCCGGATATCTTCCGGAGTCAGATCTTCCGAAATTCAAAGCTGCAGCAACAGAGCATAAATGGGCATGGGCCATGGATGATGTGTCAGAAGATGACGCAGAGATTCCTACCAAAGTAAAATACGGAAAAGTGTCCGGACTGATCCAGCCGGTATTTGATATCCTTGGAATCCTCCCGGGCTATCGGGAGTCTGATATCTCCCTCTGGTTTTTCCTGTTTTTCACCCTGTTCTTTGCAATGATCATCGGTGATGCCGGATACGGCTGTCTGATCCTGATTGCAACGATCGCTCTGGTAGCTAAAACAAAGAAATTTAATACTACAACTTACCTGTTACTGGTTCTCTCCATTGCAACCATCGTGTGGGGTGCCGTCACGGGTACATGGTTTGGTATGGAAAAAGCAATGCATGTGCCTTTCCTGAAGGCTCTGGTCATTCCTCAGTTTGCAAACTACCCGGATTACTTCGGTGTATCTGCCACCACACAGCAGAACGCCATCATGAAGTTCTCTTTCACCATCGGAGCAATCCAGATGGCACTGGGAAGTCTCATTTCCATCAAAAAGAAACTGAGCGAGAAGAATTTAAGCTGGGTGGCAGACCTTGGCTGGCTGGTGGCAGTCATCGGCATGTATCTGTTATCTCTGTATCTGGTTATTGGACAGAAGCTTAATATCAAACCAATCTTTGGTATGGTAGGTATTGCATTTATCCTTGTTGTTCTCTTCGGTGGTATGGCACCGGACAAAACAATCGGTCAGGGCTTGAAAGCAGGTCTTGGAGATGCATTTACCGTATTCTTAAATACGATCAGCTGCTTTGGTAACGTAATGAGTTACATCCGTCTGTTTGCGGTAGGTATGGCAGGATTTGCCATCTCCCAGAGTTTTAACGGCATTGCAGCAGGATTCCACGGACCGCTTATCATTCTCGGCGTCGTAGTCGTACTGATCGGACACGGACTGAACATTATCATGTGTTTCCTTTCCGTTGTAGTACACGGTGTCCGCCTGAACGTTCTGGAGTTTTCCGGGCAGGCAGGTCTGGAGTGGACCGGAATTGCATACGAACCATTTAAAGTAAACGAAAAGATTAAAAAGTAGTAAATTTGCAAAAGATGCACGTAGGAATTATGTGATACCATGCATGAGGTGCATCCCGCATCAAGAATGCAAAAGGCATTCTTGAATCAAAACAGCAAAAAAGGAGAATTATTATGAATATTGCATTTATAGGTATGGCAGCCGCACTTGGTTTATCAGCAGCAGGATCTGCATTCGGTGCAGGATTTGCCGGAATGGCATCAGTAGGAGCTTGGAAAAAGTGTTATGCAAGCGGAAAAGCAGCACCGTTCATTATGATCGCATTTTCCGGTGCACCTCTGACACAGACAATTTACGGATTCCTTCTTATGAACTTTATCAAATCCGCAGTAACCGGCGGTGCAGACGCCGGTCTGGCACTTGGTGTTGGTCTCTTCGGTGGTCTTGCAATCGGTCTTTCCGGATTATTCCAGGGTAAATGCGCGGCAGCCGCTGCCGATGCACTTGGTGCAACCGGTAAAGGTACTGCCAACTACTTTATCGTAATCGGTATCGTAGAGACAGTCGCACTGTTCACACTGGTATTCAGCTTACTGCTGTTAGGCTAAAAAAGAGCATAAAGTAAGCCCGGATCTTACGATCCGGGCTTTTTTAAGTTCTACGGATTACTCACCGTATTTTTCAAAACGCTCTTTTCTTGCCTCAGCAACTTCATCCTGACGCTCTTTCCATAATCTGTCAGCGACTGGTTTCCAGTTCTCTGCGTATGGAATTGTCTTTGCGATCAGGCTGTCTACCGGCTCTTCTGCCTGCATATCCGTAGAATGAGCTCCGGAAGCCTCTACCATCTTCTTGATCATCTCCGGATTCTCAAGCATCGGGCATGGACGAAGCTGATTGTCATTGAACGGCATATTGTCATGATACTGCATGAACAATGGCTGCTGTAAACACTCAAGCAGGGAATGCTCTTTGATATTAACATTGGAGTAGTGGATGAATACACATGGCTCTACATCTCCATTTGGGTTAATGTGTAAGTAGTTCTTACCACCGGCGATACATCCGCCTACAAACTCAGCATCGTTCTGGAAATCCAGTGTGAAGAGTTTGATTGGGCATTTTCTGCTTCGAACGAAACGAACACGGTTTACCATGTACTCACGCTGTTCCGGTGTCAGAAGCAGATCTGTACTTGCATCTTTTCCTACCGGCATATAGTGGAAGAACCAGGAAAGGATTGCTCCTTTGTCTACCAGCATCTGAAGGAATTCATCAGATGTAACTACTTTATAGTTTTTGCTTGTGTAGCAGATAGATGTACCGAATAACAGGCCATGCTCTTTCATCAGATCCATAGCGTGCATAACTTTCTCAAATACACCCTGTCCACGACGGTCATCGTTTGTCTCTGCATATCCTTCTACAGACAGTGCGAAAGATAAGTTACCAAGTCTCTGTACTTCTTTACAGAGTTCCTCATCGATCAGAGTTCCGTTTGTGAAGATGTGGAATGCACAATCGTTGTGCTTCTCAGCGAGCATCAGGATATCTTTCTTACGAACCATCGGCTCACCACCGGTTAATACGAAGAAATGAATACCGAGCTCTTTTGCTTCTGTGATGATTCTGTCAAGTTCTTCATTGCTTAACTGAAGCTGATGACCATACTCAGCTGCCCAGCATCCTGTACATTTCAGGTTACATGCACTGGTCGGATCCATTAGAATAACCCACGGCACGTTACATCCATATTTTTCACGGTTTTCTTTTACTTTTTTGAAACCTGTCAGACCAGCTTCAAATCCCATGTTTAATACGTGCTGTTTTACAATGTTTGGATGAAGTCTGTCCATTGCATTATAGATCATCTGTGTCCATTTCTGCTCCGGATCACCAAGAACCTCATTTGCATTATCCCAGAAATACTGTGGGAAGTTTTTTCCTGCAATTTTATGTGCAAGGTTCATCAGTTTGACCAGGTTCTCTTCTTTGTTTTTGTTGATGTATTTATAAACTCCTGAAAAAGCCAGTTCAAATGACTTTCTAGCTGCAGCATGTTTTACGTCCATCTTTCAATTCCTCCTGTAAGTCTGTCCTTAGTTTGCGTCAGTTCCTTCAATCTCACTCTTGTAGTTCTTGTATCCTTTCTTTACGAACGGATGCTCTGCCCAGATCTTGTCAGCATGTTCTTTCCACTCTGCTGCATACGGCTCACATTTTCCGCAAAGGTGCTCTGCACTCTCCGGAGACTGTAAATCTGTAGATTTTGCGCCAGTCTCACGAACCATCTCCTGAAGTTTTTCCGGATTCTCAAGCATCGGGCACGGACGGAGCATATTGTCGTTGAACGGCTGGTTATCTCTGTATGCCATGAATAATGGCTGCTGCAGACACTCAAGTAATGTATTTTCACGGATGTTTGCTCCTGAGTAGTGAATGAATACACATGGCTCAGCATCTCCGTTTGCATTGATGTGGAAGTAGTTACGTCCACCGGCAATACATCCGCCTACGAACTCACCGTCATTCTGGAAGTCCATAAGCATAATCGGTTTTCCACCTTCAAATGCACGAACCTCACGGATACGTTTGTAGATGTACTCACGCTGCTCCATTGTCGGCATCAGCTCTACATCCGCTTCGTTTCCAACCGGCATATAGTGGAAATACCAGGAATAACGGCATCCGTGCTCGATCAGAAGATCAAAGAACTCATCAGAGGTAACTGCATCCATGTTCTTTCGTGTGTAGCATACAGATGTTCCGAAGAACAGACCGTAGCGTTTCATCAGATCCATTGCTCCAAGAACCTTCTGGAAAATACCCTGTCCACGACGGCCATCGTTTGCTTCCTCAAATCCTTCCAGGCTCAGAGAGAAGGAAAGGTTTCCTAATTTCTGAACTTCTTTACAGAACTCTTCATCGATCAGTGTTCCGTTTGTGAAGCTGTGGAATGCCACATCATGATGTTTTTTACAAAGTTTCAGGATATCTGCTTTACGAACCAGCGGTTCTCCACCAGTGAACATGTAGAAGTAGATACCAAGTTCTTTACCCTGTGTTACGATATTATCTAACTCTTCGTATGTAAGGTTCAGTTTATAACCGTACTCTGCAGCCCAGCATCCTGTACATCTTAAGTTACATGCGCTGGTCGGATCCATCAGGATCAGCCACGGAATATTGCAGTGATGAACCTCACGCATTTTACGGATTGTTTTTGTACCATAGAAAGCAGCCTCAAATCCAAGATTTAATGCTGTCATTTTTGCCACGTTCGGATCTAACTCGTCAAGCATTTTGTTTACAAATTTCATCCATTTGTGATTTGGGTTCTGAACGATTGCTTTTGCACCTTCATAAGATTCCGGTTTGAAATTATCGCCCATGAATCGCTGAGCCAGATCAATGATCTGAAGTAATCCTTTTTCTCTGTCTTTGTTCAGTCTTTTTAAAGCAACGTCAATTGCTGCACTGAACGCTTTTCTCTGCATAGTATGTGATAAACTTGCCACGATATGCTCTCCTTTCCTATGTCCCTTAACCAATATGATTACTGTTTGTTACTAAAAATAAACATTTAAACTATTTTGTGAAACAGACTCGATTCTTTTCTATAACTATAAAAAGATGTCTATTTTATAACAGTTGTTCCCTATACAACAACCGTGTCTTTGACAACACATGTTGCATTTTTAACTCTTGTATATTATAATCAACTTAAGTTAAATATCAACCGTCAATTTGATTTTTTTCTGTCAATTATCCCACATTTCACCTTTACTTTGTTGGATAATTAACAATTTTCAGGACGATTGACCAAAGGAGATGAATAAAAAATGGCAACAGATCGCCGTACAAAGTATACAAAATCTGTGATTCGACAGGCACTTTTTGACCTATTAAAAGAAAAACCATTAAATAAGATCACTGTAACAGATATTTGTAAAATGGCAGACATAAACCGCAGTACCTTCTATTCTTATTATGAGGATGTATATGCACTGCTGACGCAGATTCAGAATGAATTATTTGAAAATATTATAGTGACACTTGCGAATGACAACTGGTTTGATGATATCCTTCATCTCATTGATCAGAACCGTGATCTCTGTCAGGTACTGATCGGACCGCATGGAGATTCTTCCTTCATCAGACAGCTGATGTATCTCGGATATGACAACAGTATGCGTGTCTGGCAGAAAATTTATCCGCATGCAGATACAACGATGCTGGACTATTCCTACGCATATCTGGCAAATGGAGTGATTGGTATTCTGGAGAACTGGGTGTGCAGTAATTATAAACTTTCTATTGAGCAGGTTGGTAAACTGCTGATGGGGATTACGATGAATGGGCTGAATTTTCTGGAGCAGGGAGCGTCGGCTTACGAAGTTTAAAAATTCTTGTTTAGGGTAAGTTGGAACAAGCAGAAACGAACTCCAACAAGAACCCGAAAAATGGAGTTCGTTTCTGCTTTGTCCCAGTTACGCC
>CAKRKO010000060.1 GCA_934358495.1 uncultured Eubacterium sp.
ATTGTACTCCCACTGAGAAAGACTTGTTATTACTCACCACTTGCAGAAGTGGGAGTCTTCTCGACTGAGATAAAAAATTCAACGTAATTTTCTATCAGACAATAAAGCAGGCAGCAATCCAGACTTCGTCTGTCCTGCCGCCTGATATAATTTACTGCTACAGTCCATAGATTCCGTGTACTGTAACAATATGCTTCTTTATTTTGCAAGTTCTGCCTGTACACAGTCTAATGCTGCCTCGATGGTGTCATCCATGTCATAGTATTTGTACATGCCAAGTCGACCGCCGAAGATCACATTTCCTTCTTTTGCTGCAAGTTCTGTATACTGCTCATAGAGTTTCAGATTTTTCTCATCATTCATCGGATAATAAGGCTCGTCCCCTTTGCTCCATGTCTGTGGATACTCTCTGGTAATAACGGTATCCGGCTGTGTGCCATAAGTAAAATGTTTATGTTCAATAATTCGTGTAAACGGTACTTCATACTCTGTGTAGTTTACAACTGCATTTCCCTGATAGTTTTCTTCACCTTCGATGACTTCTGTCTCGAATTTCAGGGAACGGTACTCTAATTCTCCGTAGCAGTAATTGTAATACTCATCAATCATACCGGTATAAACAATCTTGTCCGCCTGCTCCATCCAGGAGTTTTTGTTTTTCAGGAAGTCCTCTTCCAGTTTCACTTCTACGCCATCCAACATGCGCTCAATCATCTTGGTGTATCCCTCTACTGGGATTCCCTGATAATCGTCATTGAAGTAATTGTTGTCATAAGTAAAACGAACCGGCAGACGTTTGATGATAAATGACGGAAGCTCTGTAGCACGTTTTCCCCACTGCTTCTCGGTATAGCCTTTTACCAGTTTTGTATACACATCCGGTCCGATCAGGCTGATTGCCTGTTCTTCCAGATTTTGCGGATTTTCCACATGGAAAGCTGCTTTCTGCTCTTCAATCTTCTCCTGTGCCTGCTTCGGCGTTACAACACCCCAAAGTTTGTTAAAGGTGTTCATGTTGAATGGAAGATTGTAGATCTCACCTTTGTAATTTGCAACCGGTGAATTGGTGTAACGGTTAAATTTTGCAAAGCTGTTTACATAATTCCATACCGTCTCATTGGAAGTATGGAAAATGTGTGCACCATACTGGTGAACATCAATATCATGTACTTTCTCAGTGTAAATATTTCCTGCAATATGGTTCCGTTTGTCAATGACCAGACAGCTCTTTCCTGCTGCCTTTGCCTCGTGTGCAAATACTGCGCCAAATAATCCTGCTCCTACGATCAGATAATCATATTTTTTCATCAGATACCTCCTGTACACCACGTACGATTCGTAACTTTTTATTCTGCGCCTTCTTTTGCAAAAACGACTTTAAATGTCTTTAGGATAATTTTCAGATCCAGTTTCAGATTCCAGTTTTCGATATAATAAGCATCCAGACGAACAATTTCTTCAAAGTCTGTAATCTCGCTTCGTCCGCTTACCTGCCACATACCAGTCAGCCCTGGCTTCATGCTTAGGCGGACTTTGTGATGCAGATCATATGCTGCTACCTCGTCCACTGTAGGAGGGCGGGTTCCCACAAGACTCATGTCACCTTTGAGAATATTGTAAAACTGTGGAAGTTCGTCGATACTCAGGGATCTTATAATATTTCCAATTCCCTTGCCCGGACCTTTTTCACTGCCGATGATACGCGGGTCATTATCCATTTTAAACATGTTGCCCTGCATCTTATTCTGTGCCATCAGCTCTTTTTTTCGTTCTTCCGCATCCATGTACATGGAACGGAATTTGTACATCTTAAACCTGCGTCCATTTTTTCCGACACGTTCCTGACAATAGAAGATTGGTCCCGGTGACGCCTTATAGATCAGCGGTGCCACGAAAACAAAAGCAATACCGGTAATCGCACAGCCCACAATACCTGCTGCAATATCTGTCAGTCGCTTTAATCCCATTGGAATACTGCTTGCTGTATTAATACTGGTTGTCATACAGGTATAACCACCAATTCGCTCAATGGTCCGGTTCGGGAGTGCATCATCCGTATAATCCAGTGCAATATGCACAACCACGCCCATCTGAAGCAGTGTCCATGTCAGCTCATCCACTTCATTATCATCCTGTGCTAATTTAATCATAACCTCATCGATGACGTTCTTCTGAATATAAGTCAGCAGATTGTCTTTGTTACATACAACCGGAATCCCCTCTATTTTTTCATTTTCAAGATCACGGTTCATGATTGCCAGACCTGCAAGGTTAAATCCATTGTACATACGGTTGGAAAACTGACGCACCATCTCTGACGCATACTCTTCCGTGCTGATTACCAGGAAGTTTGGCTGATTTTTTCCTTTCCATACAATCCGTCGAATGTTCAGCTTCCACAAAAATCTGCCTACCAGCATGAAAATGATCGTAAATCCAAAGGAGGTCAGGAATACCTGTCTGGAAAACCAGAATGCCTGCTTCGTCACATACAGATATGCCATGACTAGGCCCCACATGATAATGTTGTGGACCAGAACGGATTCTATCTCCCTGATAAAACTACGTTTTAAAATATTTTTGTAAGTTCCACGCAGCAACACATAACAGAGATCAATAATGATCAGCAATATGTTTACGTGTGCATACAGACTCGTCTCACGATAAAGCTGCAGTGTGTCATGCCGGAAGAAGTACGAAGCCACATATGCAATCTGAATACAGATCAGATCAATGATCATAAAATCTATATGCTTCCACCAGCCATACTTTTTCTTTTGATTCATAGCATCCCTCGTCTTAATTTCAAGTGTCTGTCTCTTATTTTATAGCTAAACGGTTCAATCCGCTGAAGAATGCACGGATTGTTGCTTTTGTAATATTAGAGCTGTCACCTGCGCCAAAAAGTACTTTTCCGGTGCTGTTATCTCTCATCTCAATGTAAGCAGCTGCTCTCGCGTGAGAACCAGATCCAAGCGCATGCTCAGAATAGTTCATAACGCGTACATCAAGGTCAAATTCTTTGTTGATGGCTGTCTTGACAGCATCCAGCGGGCCGTTACCTTTTGCTTCAATATGGTATGGTTTTTTCTTATATTTAAAATCAATGGTTGCCACGCAGTCTTTGTCGTTGACATCCTCCACGCGGATTTTCTTGAACTCAAACGGATCATCCAATGCAATATATTCATGTTTGAACGCATCAAAGATCTGCTCCGGTGCAATCTCTCCGCCTTTTTCCTCGGATATTTTCTGAATAACATCCGCGAACTCTTTGTGCATTTCCTTCGGAAGTTTGTAGCCATACATGGATTCCATAACGAAAGCTACGCCGCCTTTTCCGGACTGGCTGTTGATACGAACCACCGGCTCGTACTCTCTGCCGATATCTGCCGGATCAATCGGAAGGTATGGAACCTCCCAAATACCTGTGTTGCGCTCACGCAGTGCGTGCACACCTTTGTTGATGGCATCCTGATGAGAACCGGAAAATGCAGTAAATACAAGTTTTCCTGCATACGGATGACGCATGTCGATATCCATCTTACAGCATCTCTCATATACATCAATAATCTCTTTAATATTCTCAATGTTCAGTTCCGGATCAATACCCTGTGAAAACATATTGTATGCTACGTTCAACACGTCAATATTTCCGGTACGCTCTCCGTTTCCAAATAAAGTACCCTCCACACGGTCAGCTCCTGCCAGCAGACTCAGCTCTGTAGCGGCAATACCTGTTCCGCGGTCATTGTGCGGATGTACGCTTAAAATAATAGAATCTCTGTTTTTAAAATGTTTATGCATCCATTCAATCTGATCAGCATACACATTCGGTGTGTTCATCTCAACAGTTGCCGGAAGGTTGAAGATAATCTTGTTTTCCGGTGTCGGCTGCCAGACATTCTGAACTGCGGTACAAATATCCAGTGCAAACTCAACCTCTGTACCGGTAAAGCTCTCCGGGGAATACTCCAGCTGGATATTTCCGTCAAATTTTGCAGTACGCTCTTTTACCATTTTTGTTCCATCAATGGCAATCTGTTTAATTGCTTCTTTATCTTTATGAAAAACCACATCACGCTGAAGTACAGAAGTCGAATTGTAAATATGAACAATTACATTCTTGATTCCCTGAATTGCCTCAAACGTACGGTCGATCAGATGCTCTCTGCACTGTGTCAGAACCTGAACCTGTACATCGTCCGGAATCATATTCTCATCTACCAATTTTCGTAAAAAATCATACTCAATCTGAGATGCTGCCGGAAAACCAATCTCGATCTGCTTAAAACCAAGTTTTAACAGCAGCTGAAACATCTCCATTTTTTCTTCTACATTCATCGGATCGATCAGGGCCTGATTTCCATCCCGCAGATCCACGCTGCACCAGATTGGTGCATGCTCGATCTCTTTATCCGGCCATTCACGCTCCGGATAATGTAATACCGGCACTCTTTTGTATTTTCCATAATTTAACATGTCAATCTCTCCCATTGTCTTACTTCTTTTATACATGCTGCAGTACATTTCGCGTATCACTTTTCTTGAAAAAGGGCGTAAAATGCCTGTAATTATTATTTCTTGCTAAATATACATATTATATCATCTATCTTAACGTTGCAAGATGATTTTTCTGAATAATTCATGAAGTTTTCCAAATAAAAATAAAAATGAGCAAGTTTTCCCTTTATTTCAAACAAGAAAACTTACTCAATATCTATGATAGCATATACTAACTCAAGTGTCAACATGTATTAAGTTCAATACAATTGCAAAAAAGCCCCCTTATTGATCGTTTTGTATCAGAGAATACTTGCAATTTTTGATTTTTTATATTATTATGGGAAAAAGCTTATGGAAAGCTTGACGAACAAGTATTTTTTAAGGAGGAAAAAATTATGGCATACGTAATTAACGATTCTTGTGTAATGTGTGGCGCATGTGCTGGTGGATGTCCAGTAGGTGCTATTTCTGAGGGAGATGCTCAGTACGTTATCGACGCTGACGCTTGCATCGATTGCGGCGCTTGCGCAGGTACATGTCCTACAGGTGCTATCGCAGAGGCTTAATCTTAAGTCCTTATTAGCACATAGTATTAAGAAAATGACAAAAACTGCTGTACTGATGTATGGCAGTTTTTTATATTCTGAATTTCTATATTGGATTTGTGTGTCAAAACACTCAAATCTTGATTACACAGATTGCTCCGTGCTTTACACTCCCACAAATTTTAATAAAAATATATTTTTTTCTTCCTTTTACATAAACTTTAGTGTATAATAAAGTCATAATTTAGTATAGTTGAGTTTTAAACTAAATCATAATAAATTATCTATGGAGAAAAAAGATGGCTATTACAGCAAAAAAAATTGCAGAAAAGCTTAACCTGTCTCCATCTGCTGTATCTCTGGCGCTAAACGGCAAACCTGGTGTCAGTGACAGTACAAGAGAACTTGTTCTTGCAGAAGCAGAAAGGCTGGGTTATGCAAAGCAAAAGGTTACAACCGCCGGACCACAAAATATCCGTTTTGTAATTTTTCTAAGCAATCAGCGTGAAATCATTCAAGAAACCACTTTCTATTCCTACATACTGCAAGGAATCGAAAAATATGCGAAACGATATGGATATAATGTTCTTGTAAGTTATTATCGCGCCGACGAAGATCCAACATTACAATTAAATGCAATTTCTTCAGATGTTACGGGACTGATCATTCTCGGAACATCTATTGAACGTTCTCGGTTAGAAGAGCTGCGCCCACTGTTTGATCTTAACCTTCCTATGGTATTGGTCGATAACTATATCGAAGCTCTTGGCATTGACTGTGTTGTTACAGATAATTACCGTGGCTCTTACAATGCCACAAAATACCTTTTAGGAAAAGGGTATACAGATCTTGGTTACCTGCGTTCCAAATCCAAAATCGATAACTTTCGCAGACGTCAGGAAGGATTTTTCAATGCCTGCAAAGAGGCAGCACTTGATGAAAATTATATTATGATCGATGTAGGTATTTCTTCCCAGAAAGCATATAACGATATGAGTGAGTGGCTCAATAATAATCAGCCGCCCCGTGCTTTACTTGCAGATAATGATGTAATTGCAACGGCATGCACTCGCGCTCTAAAAGCACATGGCTATCGGATTCCGGAAGATGTCGCAGTTATCGGATTTGATAACATGCCTTTGTGTTCGATGGTGGAACCTCCTCTTACTGCCATTGATGTAGACAAAGAAATGATTGGCAAAACAGCGGTTAATCTTCTCCACAATCGCATCGCAGAGTTCTACTCTGGTGCAGAATCCATTAACGACGGAACACTCCTCGTTTATGTTTCCACAAAATTAGTAGAACGTGAAACCACATAAAATACTTTTCATGTAAAAATAAGCACGGTCGCTGACTGTGCTTATTTTATAATATAAAGCAAAATAAACAGACCCAACAGCAACTACCGTTGTCATTGAGTCTGCCTGTAGAGATTATATATTATCCCTATACATGAGGAAGAAAACAAATCTAGATTGGATGGTAAATCTTTTATTCTTCTGGTGGAATAATTTCATCTGCCTGTTTTCCAAGAGCTGCTTCGGAGCCTGGAACCTGATATACAGCTACCATATGTGTAGTCATATCCGGTCCATTTACGGTTCCATGCTCAAGATGCGCCGGAATACGTACAAAATCGCCTGGCTGCATCAATTCAGAAATTCTTGTACCATCTTCCAGAATGATATACTGTTCACAATCTTTTCCATCAATCATATACAAAATCTCATCGCATTCATGGCTATGCTGACTGTGTCCTAATCCCGGGAGCAGGGTAACAATACCGCCCGTCATGTTGTCTGTACCTGTTGTACGCGGCTCAATTGTCCATGCAAGTGTTCCCCAAGGAAATTTCTGAGTCTCACACTGTTTTGTATTTACAAAAAATTCTTTTCCTGTATATTTTTTCATGATAATGATCTCCTTTTATACCGATAAGATTTTATTTAATTCGATCATTCCGAGTCGGTTTACGCCGACTCAGAACAATCATATATTTTTTAACTCTTAAAACTGAGTGAAGTCTGGCATTTCAATAATCTCTCCGCCTCTCATAGCCGACTCGTGAGCTAGGATTCCGGCTACATTCCAGTTTGCTGCCACAACAGAATTTACATGAGCTGGTCTGCCCTCGAGGATTGCATCGATGAACTCACGGATCATATGCGGATGAGATCCACCATGTCCATCTCCCTGAATAAAGGATACATGATCCTGATCTTCAATCTGGTTCTTCAAACTGAACTTTTTAATGGAATCAGGAAGCATATAATCTGTATCCGGTACATGAATATGTTCTGCACCTTCAATACCTGTATAGAGAACCGGACCTTCACCTACACACTGCTCCCACTCAAATGATTCTTTGGAACCATAGAAATCAAAACTTTCACGATACTGACGAATTGTATCAAACAATGTACGTGTAACCTCACCTGCCACGTCAGAATCTGCAAATGTCAACTGCACAGACTCTGCTGCAAATGGGGAATTGTACTTTCCAACATACTCTTCACGAATACGTCCGGAACCAATACAGCGAACAGTTTTAATCGGTTTACGAAGGATTTCAGAAAGTGGAGCAATCGCATGAGTCGGATAATGCATTGGTGGCATACCATACCAGTAGGATGGCCATCCCGGAAGACTCATATTCTGCTGATGAGATCCTCGAAGAAACTGCAAACGTCCGATATCACCTTTCTCATATAAGCTCTTAAAATATAAGAACTCTCTTGTATAGATAGATGTCTCCATCAGCATGTATACTTTACCAGTTTCTTTCTCCAATTTGCAGATGTTCTCACACTCTTCAACTGTCATTCCCATAGGAACGGTAGAAGCAACATGCTTGCCTGCTTTTAACGCTTTCTCTACGAAAGTATAATGTGAAAGTAAATCTGTGTTGATATGTACTGCATCAATATCAGGATCTTTTAATAACTCGTCATAGTCTGTGTAACGTTTCTCTACCCCATGTGCATCTGCGAATTTGTTTAATTCCTCTTCATTTCTACGGCAAACAGCTACACACTCTGTTTTTTCATACGCCTGATAAATCGGTACAAACTCTCCTCCAAATCCTAATCCAACTACCGCAACTCTTACTTTGTTGTCCATACCTTACACCTCTTTCTTTAAGATTAAAAAATATTGTATCTGAAAAATTATCTGCTTGTCTTCTCACGAACATATACGATTAACATGAGAAGCAGGATAATTCCGGATCCTAAATACTTACCACTGTCGCCATAACCAAGTGCTACAAATAGATTTGTCAGTGTCTGAAGTACAATCGCTCCAAGAATAACCCCAATGTAATTTCTCTGACCACCTTTGATGGATACACCACCTATAACTACAGCTGCAATACTAGGCATTACATATGTAGATGCCATATCTTTGAATGCCATTCCCAAATTGCCAAGAAGAATTAATCCCATCATTGCTGCAATGATACTGCACACAACAAAGGACGACATTCTAATAAAGTTAACCTTTACACCTGACAAATGTGCTGTTCGTGGATTTGCACCTGTTGCCACATATAAACTGGATAACTTTGTTTTGTACAGGAGCCACATTACGGCTACTGTCATAATAGCCAGCAGAAATCCAATGTTTGGAATCGGCCCCGTTTGCTGACCCGCCAGCCATTTCAGACATGGACTCGGCTCACCACCGATACTTGCACCGGCTGAGTAAATATCTACAATACCCTGAAGAATCTGAGACATTGCCAGCGTCACTACCAATGAAGGAATCCTTGCATAAATTGTCATGAATCCATTGACAAGACCAACGACGACACCTACCATCAGAGCAAACAAAATTGCCTTCCAGATATTCATATTAGATCCATCCATCATACCTGCTGTTACACAGGATACTAATGTTGCTGTATAACCAACGGACAGATCGATGTCACCACCTGTACAGATGATCAACATCTGACCCAGACCGAAGATCGCGATCAATGCTGCGAACTTAACGGTCGATCCTACGGAAGCGAACTGTCCGCCTGTAATCGCATTTCCCATAACAAACAGGATTACAATCAGAATGACACAAAGGATCAGGCTTGAATTTTTTTTAACAAATGACTTTGATCCATTTGCTGCTACTGTATTATTCACTCTCTTTGCCCTCCTTTGCTCTAAGTGTTTTCACCAGTCTGATAATTGCAGAACTGGATACTGCCACCAGAAGAATAATTCCACTCACCAGTGTCTGATAATCACTGTTAATGCCGGAGAAAGAAATTAATTTTGATACCAAACTGATGATTGCCGCACCACCAATAGCTACATATACATTGCCTGTACCACCTGCCAGCGAAACACCACCGACAATTGCTGATGCGATACTCTTCAGAGTCAATGCATCACCAAGCCGGGCACTACCTGACTGATTTTGTCCTACCAGGAACAATGCAGCCAACATACAACAAAATGCATCGAACAAATACGCCATAATCTGAACTTTTACGGTTTTAACACCACTATCATATGCAATATTACGATCAGAACCCACCGCATAGATATAACGACCAAGTTTTTTTCTACTGATGATGTACCAGAGTACAATAACACCAACAATCATCAACACACCTGTCGGGATCTTGTCGCCAAAAGCTTTTAAAGCAGATGGCATATTCTCAACAGAACTAAATTTGTAGAAAACTCGCATCCAATTTGCACATCCTCCACCCGGAGACGGCATGATAAACAATGCTGCACCAAGGTAAATGTAAGATGTAGCAAATGTAGCAATAATCGGTGGAAGTTTAAAATATGCAACAGATACACCATTTAACAGACCGATACCAACCATTGCCAGACAGCATACCAATAATGCAATTACTCCGCTTCCTGGTGTTGCTGATTTCATAATTCCTGCAAGAATACAAAGCATAAATGCCATTGCATTACCACTAGACATATCCAAACCACCGGAAATAATTACGACTGCCTGCCCTAGCGTAAGAAGAATGATCGGTGTCCAGGAAATAATCATATTTTGAAGTGAAGATGGAGCAAAGAAATTTCCCTGCAACACTGCCACAACAATGATCATTATTATTAAAATTATTATTGTAACGAACTCCGGTTTTCTAACGAAAGCAGGAACAGATTTTTTCTTTGTATTCATGTTTATGCTTCCTCCTCTTTGTGATTACCCTTCATGGAGAGTTCAACCAATGCCTCATCTGTAATCTCATCACCAACAAGTTCGCCTACGATACATCCCTCATGCATTACCAGCACACGATCACAGTTATCAATTAATTCTTCATTATCACTGGCATAAAGCAATGCAGAAATATGCTTCTCGTCCACAATGTTCTGTACAATATCGTACATATCCTTTTTCGCACCTACATCAACACCTTTTGCCGGATCGGAAAGTACAATCAGCGAAGATTCTACCTGCAGCCATTTTCCCATAACAACTTTCTGTGCATTACCGCCAGAAAGACTGGATACCGGACATTCAATGCCATCCGACTTGGTAGAAAGAATCTTTTTAGATTCCAGACACTCTTCCCTGTATTTCTTTTTTGGAAGAATGAATGGTTCTTTCTTCAATGCAGTTTTCGGAAGAATATGGTTCTCGTAGATACTGTTCTGCATCATCAAACCTTCTTTTTGACGATCACCGGGAATCAAGAGGATTCCACGCTCAATCGCTTTATGTGGTGCATTCAGTAATACTTCTTCTCCATTTACTTTAATCCTGGATTTCATATCCTTGTAATCACCAGAGATTGCAAGAAGTAATTCTTCCTGACCCTGACCAGAAAGTCCTCCGATTCCAAGTACTTCTCCTTTTTTAATATGAAGAGAAATATCTTTTAAAACATTCTTATAATTCAAATGTTCAATATCAATCGTCCTTTCATCAGGAATCTCTTTATATGTACGCTTCTCAGAGACAATTTTCTTTTCTCCGGTGATCATCTGAATGATCACATCTGCGTCTTTTTCATCTTTATCAAAATCTAATCTGCCAACAACTTCGCCGTTTTTGAAAACGATGATATCGTCACAGATATCCATTACTTCCCACATTCTGTGAGAGGTAAATACCATACCGACTCCGCGGTCTGCAAGCATTCTCATGTATTTGAATAAAATCTCAACCTGCGATTGTTCCAGTGCGGCTGTCGGCTCATCAAGAATCAGCATTTTCGGTTCCTGTGAGATTGCTTTTGCCACCTCCACAATCTGCATCTCTGACGGACTAAGTTCAGATACTTTTCTGCTGTAATCAAAGCCCGGTACGAAATCTTCCAAAATTTTGGCAGCCGTATGTTTTGCATTCGAATCATCCAGGAAAAATCCTTTCTTTTTCTCAAATCCCATTACAATGTTCTGCCATACAGTCAGATCCGGTAAAAGGCTCAGATTCTGGAATGCCATCGCAATTCCTGCTTTTTTGGCATCCATCGGGTTTTTGAAGTTTACATCTTTCCCCAAATATGTGATGGTACCACCATTTTTGTGATATACACCTGTAATACATTTGGAAATTGTACTTTTACCCGAACCATTGGCTCCCAGCAATCCGGTAATTTTTCCGCTTCGGCAGACGAGATTACCATCACTCAAAGCCGGAACGCCATTAAATTCTTTTACTATATTTTTTGCCTCAAGGATTATTTTATTTTCCATCTTATCTACCCTTCAAAAGCCATTCATTTTTCTTCCTATTAGTTTCAACAGGAACGCGATAATAATGTGTAAAAGCAAAATACCGGGGATTGAGGGGGCAGTTCCCCATCTACCCCGGTATCTACTTATGATTTCATCAGAAATTATGCTTCATTAAATCTGTTATTATTTGAACAGAGCGTTTGCTTCATCATCCGTCATATATTCATCAATACACTGCTCATCTGTAAAGTCTTTTACAACTTCCCATCCTTCATCAAAGTTATCGTTTGTGTAAACAGTTGTAACAACATACTCATATGTAGCTACGCCATCTTCAACTGTAAGCTGGCTCTCATCAAACTCTTTACCCTGAGCAATTTTAACTGCGATTCTTGCTGCTGTAGCACCAATTCCCGGAGGGTTCGGAACTACTACTGCATTAAAATCTTCTCCTTTGTCTACCAGATCTTTCCAAGCTGTAAAGAACGCTTTGGAACCATCACCGGAAACAACCTTCGGAATATAGTTTGCATCGATACAAGCCTGCAGAACACCGTAGCATCCGTTGTCCTGTGAAATAATTCCATCAGGTTTGATTCCGGAAGCAAGAATTGCTGCTGTTACGGATTTAGATGTTGTATTATCCCAACCACCCGGCTGATTTGCAGCCAGTGTTACGTCTGGATATTCAGCAATTGCATCATCTGTTGCTTTGATACGAATTACGTTAGCCGGATGTCCGTCAAGACCAGATACCTCAACTACAGTACCTTTTCCACCAATGATATCAAGCAATGTCTTTGTAGGACCATACGCATACTGATAATGATCTACAGATACATTTAAGATACCCTTTGCTGTAATAGATGCATCATAAACAACTACAAGTTTTCCAGCTGCTTCTGCATCTAAAACTGCCTCATTCAGTGACGTTGTATCATTTGGATTAATCATAATTACATTTACCTGAGGATCATCGATAAAATCACGAATAATCTGTACCTGTTCATTAGCATCGCCATTTGTTGCATTATTTACAACTTTGTATCCCTTGATATCCCCACTTGTTTTATATTCATCAAGCACATCTGTGATATCGTTTACCATCTGGTCACGCCATGCAGATCCACCAGAACCTGGTGCAATACCTACATAAATATCCTGTCCTGTGAGATCAACTTTTGTTAATACCCCATCTGTTGACTCGCTCTTACTGCCGGAACTCGTTTCCTCACTGGCCGATCCAGTGTTTGCTGCGCCACCTTTATCATCAGATGCGCCCCCACAACCTGCAAGTAACCCTACAGCCATAGCTGCTACCATTAATGCTGCGATCACTTTCTTTTTCATTCTTTCGCTCCTCCTTCTTTTGCCAGAATTCACTCTCTTGAATCCCATATTCTGTATCAGTTTTTTCACTGTTACATTCTTTACAGTTCATATAAATCTTTTACCGTCGGATATATCTGTACAAACTTGCTGTACTGTTTATTGTATTTTTCTACAATTTCCCGTTCCGGTTCAATAGTTTCTACTACTTCTACAATCTTATCGGCCGCTTCTTTTACACTTGCGTATTCTCCACAGGCAACCGCGGCAAGCATCGCTGCTCCTAGTCCCGGGCCTTCTTCTGTTTTCAAAATATCTACCTTGATTCCCAGGACATTCGCAACAATTTTTCGCCAGATACGGCTCTTTGCTCCACCGCCACAAAGTTTTGTTCTTTCAATCTCAATCCCCTGTGATTTTGCCACTTCAAAAGAGTCTCGAATCGCAAATGCAACACCTTCCAAAACTGCCTGTGACATCTGCGTCTGTGTTGTATCCATTGACATTCCGATAAACATACCTCTTGCCTTCGGATTGTTGTGTGGCGATCTCTCTCCCATTAAATAAGGAAGAAATGTTACTGGATTATCACCAAGTTCGGAAATCCCACCAAGTACCGCATCATAATCCTTGCTGCCGATAATATTTTCTACCCACCATTTATTACAGGAAGCTGCGCTTAGGATACATCCCATTAAATGGTAGCATCCATCTGCATGTGCAAAGGAATGTAATGCATTTTTCTGATCTACACAAAATCTTTCACTGGAAACAAATACAGTTCCACTTGTTCCGAGGGAAACATTACATTTTCCATCCCCCACAGTTCCTGTTCCAACAGCTGCTGCTGCATTATCACCAGCTCCTGCAACTATCTTACATGTTTCTGGAAATCCAAGTTCTGCTGCCATCTCCGGTTTTAACGTTCCAGTTGCATCATAACTTTCATATAACTTTGGCAACACATCTTCTGTGACACCACAGACATCCAACATTTCTTTTGACCAGCATTTATTTTTGACATCCAGCAGTAACATACCTGAAGCATCTGAATAATCGGTACTGAATATACCACTCAATTTGTATGCGATATAATCTTTTGGAAGCATTAATTTACAGATTTTTGCAAAATTTTCTGGTTCATTCTCTTTCAGCCACAAAATTTTGGGTGCGGTAAATCCTGCAAATGCAATATTTGCTGTATACTCTGAAAGCTTGTCCTTGCCAATCACTTCATTCAGATAATCTGTCTGTTTTTGAGTACGTCCATCATTCCAGAGAATTGCAGGTCTGATTACTTCATCTTTATCATCCAGAATTACCAGTCCATGCATCTGTCCTCCGAAGCTGATTCCTGCAATCTGAGTTTTGTCATACTCTGCTGTCAGTTCTTTCAATCCCTCGATTGTTGCCTTCCACCAGTCCTCCGGTTTTTGTTCTGACCATCCTGGATGCGGAAAATATAATTCATAGCTTTTGGAAATCACATTTTTGATTGTGCCATCTCCCTGCATCAGCACAAGTTTAACGGCTGAAGTTCCTAAATCTACCCCTATGTAATACATATTCCTTTTCCTCATCCTTATCTGTATGGATTCTCTGTAACGTAGCGCATACCTACTGGCTGGTTATAACCGATTTCTTCCGGTGCCACACCGATGTATTTCAGCACTTCAAATAATTGTTTTCCAAAATGACCGAACATAACTGCTCCATGGTGCGGATAATTTTTTTCAACCAGGACATGACGGTAAAATCTTTCCATCTCTTTGATTGCAAAGATTCCAATTGCTCCAAAAGATCTTGTTGCTACCGGAAGTACCTCGCCCTCTGCCAAGTAAGCTCTTAATTTTCCATCGGCTGTACTCTGGAGACGATAGAATGTGATGTCACCCGGAATGATGTCACCTTCAAGTGTTCCTTGTGTAACTTCTTCCGGAAGACTTCTTGCCATGATCATCTGATATTCCATGGAATGTTTTACCAGTTTTGTGGAGCATGTGTTTCCACAGTGGAATCCCATGAACGTCTCGCCTTTTCTATAATCAAATTTTCCTTTGATATCTTCATTATAAATTGCATCTGTTACTGTATTGTTGATATCAAGCAATGTAACTGCATCACCGCTGATACACTGACCGATGTACTCGCTTAATGCTCCATACAGATCAACCTCACAGGATACCGGGATTCCTTTTCCTGCCAGACGGCTATTTACATAACATGGAACAAATCCGAACTGTGTCTGGAATGCCGGCCAGCATTTTGTACTTAATACCACATACTCGCATGCACCTTTATGCGTTTCCACCCAGTCAAGAAGTGTAAGTTCATACTGAGCAAGTTTCGGTAAGATTTGCGGTTTGTTATTTCCATCTCCCAATTCTTTTTCCATATCTGCCACAACTTCCGAAATACGAGGATCATCTGCATGTTTATGAAAAGCTTCAAACAGATCCAGTTCTGAATTCTCTTCAACCTCAACCCCTAAATTGTAAAACTGTTTAATCGGTGCATTACATGCAAGAAAGTTTAATGGTCTCGGTCCAAAGCTGATCACTTTCAGGGAAGAAAGTCCGATAAGTGCTCTTGCAATTCCTACAAAATCATGAATCATATCTGCACATTCTTCCGCGCTGCCAACAGGTTCTTCCGGAATATAAGCTTTTGTATTTCTCAGTGCCAGATTGTAGCTTGCATTCAACACTCCACAGTAAGCATCTCCTCGTCCCTGTATCAGATTTTCTTCCTCCGCTGCAGCAACAATGATTGCCGGTCCATCAAATCTCTTCACAAGCATTGTCTCTGCAATCTCTGGTCCAAAATTTCCAAGATACACACACAAAGCATTACATCCTGCCTTTTTAAGATCGTCCAATGCCTGCAGCATATGAATCTCACTCTCCACAATGCAAATTGGACATTCATAAACATTTTTCTCTCCGTATTTATCCTGATACGCTCTTATCAGATTTTTTCTTCTGTTTACGGATAGACTTTCCGGAAAGCAATCGCGGCTGACCGCAACCACACCTACTTTTACTTCTGGAACATTAAACATTTTTGTGCCCCCCTAACATTTAATTTATTTAGTAAATTATTTTCTCAATTAATTTAGTTGTATTTTACCCCCCCCCCATGCTTTTGTCAATTATTTATTTCTTTAAATTCACCAACAACTTCACGTTCGGCGGTATTACAGGTTTTTCCGTATTGCTTGCCAAGACAGGTCTTATTACAGCCAGTGATTTTACATTTATCGCAAATATGTCACTGTTAGTCATTGGTATGATCGTTCTCGGAAAACCTTTCACGATCCAGACAGCTTACTCCAGTACCCTGTTGTCTGTCACCTTATCACTATTGGAGCTCCATATGCTGATTCCCTCCTTTTTATCCTGTCTTTTTAGAATTTGCCTTTTCCTCCACCGTGTTT
>CAKRKO010000061.1 GCA_934358495.1 uncultured Eubacterium sp.
GTGATTCTGAGAAGAATATGTCAGCTTTCGCTGACCAGAATCACGCACCAAGTCTCACGTGCGTTCGACTTGAACTTTCTTTTCTATATATTCTGAAGTACAATTCGTAATTACATACAACTCACGTTTCTGCAGAATCATATTCCATAATTTCTTTTTTAACAGAATTATACTTGCTTCTTCCGATTTCCATAATACGGAATCGCAATTTTTCGCAGCAACCGTTCAAATCCATTCCAGGAAAGTCCCAGTGTCAGTCCCACCGAAATCAGCAGCTGCCAGCCAATCTTATTAAATATCCAGTCATTAAACGGCGTATACATCAGAATCAGAATTACAATCGTATGTAGCAGATACACACTTAATGTATTTTTTCCGATGACTTCAATCACCGGAATCCGCTTCGTTGGTACCCATACAATCAGAACCCAGATCCACAAAAAGGCGATAATCCATGCCAGGATTCGTGTATACCAGGTATATACACCGCCATCAAAGCTTTCCGTTCCCCAAAATAACTTTCTTGTGCTCAGTCTGCTGACCAGAATAAATCCCATAATAATTCCAACTGCAAGAAACGCTGTTGCAATTTTTGCCTCTTTCGGATTTCTCTGTTTCCCATATCGAAGGAAAAATCCACCGTCTTTTTCATAATATCCCGCCAGGAAAAACGGTAAAAAGTTCATAATTCTGGACATTGCCATAAAGTTCTCCGTATCTGGATTGTAACCGATCACAATGCCAAGAATCATAGATAAAAGCAGATATGCCACCCGGTGCCGTTTGTTTTTCGTGTCAAATACCGGCAGCAAAAGCTGGTAAATGATCATGGCCATCAGATACCACAACGTCCAGCGCGGTGTAAAAAACTGCATATCGATTTTCACCGGATGTCCCCACTGAATACTGTCCAATATGAAATCCAGCAAAAAACGAAGCAACTGAAATACGATGTACAGTGGAAAAATCCTGGATAAAATCTTCTTCGGATCAACTTTTGCAAAATATCCGGATACAAAAATGAACGCCGGCATATGAAAACTGAAAATGATTTTGTAAATAACATCTACTTCCGGCGTATCTGCAAAGGTACTGATCATATGTCCAAATACAACCATAAAAATCAGTAATGCTTTTATGTTGTCAAAATGATAATTTCTCTCTCCTACTATGTCTGTTCACCCCTTTTTTATATTTATCCCGTAGTGAGTATACCGTCTTTTTATAAAAACCGCAAGCAAGTTCAAGAAGTATCGCCCGCTAGCGGATTTACTTTTCTGTCCCCTTTTGTTTATCCCTTCTTGAAGCAAGTTCAAGAAGTATCGCCCGCAAGCGGGCTCTGTTAGCACTCATTTAAAAAGAGTGCTAATTTTCTATTGACTTTTCATTTTTGGAGTATTATAGTGTATTTATGCTTTCAGAAGTCCTTATTTTTATCAGGATTTTTGAACCAAGTACGCTAATTTTTCAAAAATATTTATAAAAAAACAGGAGTGATAAGTATGAGTAACAAACATGGAAGTCTTTCCATTAACAGTGACAACATTTTTCCGATCATCAAAAAATGGCTGTATTCTGACCACGACATCTTCTATCGTGAGCTTGTATCCAACGGATGTGACGCCATTACCAAACTGAAGAAACTTGATATGATGGGTGAATACACACTGCCAGACGATTACGAAGCAAAAGTGGAAGTACGTGTCAACCCGACAGAAAAAACATTAAAATTTATCGACAACGGTCTCGGAATGACTGCTGATGAAGTAGAAGAATATATCAACCAGATTGCATTTTCCGGAGCAACTGATTTCCTCGAGAAATACAAAGACAAATCCAACGATGATCAGATCATCGGCCATTTCGGCCTTGGATTCTACTCCGCATTTATGGTAGCTGATGAAGTTCATATCGATACTCTCTCTTATAAAGAAGGCGCTACACCGGTTCACTGGGAATGTGACGGTGGTACAGAATTTGATATGAAAGACGGTAACAAAACAACCGTTGGTACCGAGATCACCTTATTCTTAAATGAGGATTGTCTGGAGTTTGCCAACGAGTACCGCGCAAGAGAGGTTCTGAACAAATACTGCTCTTTCATGCCGACAGAGATCTATCTGGTAAACGAAACTGCAGAACCGGAATATGAAACCATCCTTCCGGAAGAAAAAACAGACAAAGATACCGTTATTGAAACCATCATCGAAGAGGCCAAAACAGAGGAAAAAGAAAACGAGAAGGGTGAAAAAGAGATTGTAGAAGTATCTCCGCGTACCGAAAAATTAAAAATCTTAAAACGCCCGGTTCCGATCAACGATCCGCATCCGCTCTGGACAAAACATCCAAACGAGTGCAGCGATGAGGACTACAAAGAATTTTACCGCAACGTATTCCATGATTACAAAGAGCCATTATTCTGGATTCATCTGAACATGGATTATCCGTTCAACTTAAAAGGTATCCTCTACTTCCCGAAGATCAATACCGAGTATGATTCCATCGAAGGAACCATCAAACTGTACAACAACCAGGTATTTATCGCAGATAACATCAAAGAGGTTATTCCGGAGTTCCTGATGCTCTTAAAAGGTGTCATCGACTGCCCGGATCTGCCACTGAACGTATCCAGAAGTGCTCTGCAGAATGATGGATTTGTAAAGAAAATCTCCGAGTACATCACCAAGAAAGTGGCTGACAAGCTCACAGGTATGTGCAAGACAGATAAAGAAAGCTATGAGAAATACTGGGATGACATCAGCCCGTTCATCAAATTTGGCTGCTTAAAAGATGAGAAATTCTGTGACCGTATGAACGATTACATCCTCTTCAAAGATATCAATGACAAATACATGACTCTTCCGGAACTCTTAAAAGAGAAAGAGGAAAAAGAGGCAGAAGCCAAAGATGAAAATGCTGAGGATAAAGCTGATAATGCTGATGCAGATAAAGATACCCGCGAGACAATCTACTATGTAACAGATAAAAATCAGCAGGGACAGTACATTCGTATGTTCAAGGAATCTGACATGAACGCAGTCATCCTTGATCACAACATTGATACTTCCTTCATCACTCAGTTAGAGCAGCGGAATCAAAATTACAAATTCATGCGTATCGATGCTGATGTAACCGATGCGCTGAAAGAAGAAGTATCTGAGGAAGATATGAAATCCGCACTGGATACTCTGACAGAGACATTCCGCACTGCTCTTGGCAAAGAGAATCTGGATGTAAAAGTAGAAAAATTAAAAGACGCTTCTATCTCATCCATGATCACACTCTCCGAAGAGGGACGCCGTATGCAGGATATGATGAAGATGTACAATATGTACGGCATGGATCCGTCCATGTTCGGCGGCAATGAGACATTGGTTCTGAATGTCAACAACAAACTGGTTCAGTACATTCTTGATCACAAAAATAGCGAACATGTACCAATGTTCTGTAAACAGCTTTATGATCTGGCTATGCTTTCCAACCAGCCGCTTTCACCAGAGGCTATGACAGCATTCATTAACCGAAGCAATGAGGTTATGATGATTCTGGCTGATAAATAAATTTTAAGAACAACTTTATTGTAGTATTAAAGAAGCCCTTTATTTTGCATCACGCAGGCTAAAACGCCTGCTTTGATAAAAAATAAAGGGCTTCTTTTGATCCCAACATCATTTACATGCTTTATCGTAATTCACTTGTTCTGACATTCAACTTTCTATTATTTCGGTGTCACCATCTTTAACGGATCAACATAGGTTCCATTCACTCTGAATCTGAGATCCAAGTGATTTCCCGTTGCATCACCTGTCATTCCAACATATCCGATCACATCACCCTGGGCTACTTTTTGTCCCACTTTCACATTCAAGGAAGAACAATGCAGATACATTGTATGTACGCCGTTTCCGTGATTAATTTCAATGTTATTACCGAAACTGCTACTGAATTCTGCTTTGATCACTGTTCCGGCTGCACATGCCTTAATTGATGTTCCCGCCGGTGCAGGAATGTCAATTCCACCATGATATTCATATCCATGATATGGGCAGACGCGATATCCAAATTTTGAACTTAAGGTTGTGTATCCGTTTAACGGCCACAGATAATCTTCTTTCTGATTATCATCTTTGCCGTCATTATCATTTTTTGAATCATCCTTGCTGCCATTATTGGAATCGTTTTTATTATCATCTGGTTTTACGTACTGAACCTGACCATTAACTACTTTGCACTCCACACCATTCCACACGGTTGTTCCATTATAGGAGAAATCAACTTTTCCTCCTCTGAGATACCAGATACCGTTTTCATTTTCAGCTGCACCATTAAAATTGAAGCTGACTTTTCCGTCCTCAATCTTCCACCAGCCATTTTCGTTTTTTGCTACGGTATTTGCAGTGAAATCCACTTTTCCGTTGCGCACCAGCCACCAGCCGTTCTCATTTTTCGCCACGCCAGTGTAATTATAGTTGACTTTTCCGCCTTCGATCTTCAGCCATTCTGTTCCGACTTTCACGATTCCGTTGCAGTTAAAGTTAACTTTTCCGCCTTCAATCTTCCACCAGCCGTTTTCATTCTCGGCGATTCCATTGTAATTAAAGTTTACCTTTCCGTTTTCGATCTTCCACCAACCGTTTTCGTTTTTTGCTACGGTATTTGCGGTGAAATCTACTTTTCCGTCACGCACCAGCCACCAGCCGTTCTCGTTTTTTGCTACGGTATTTGCGGTGAAATCTACTTTTCCGTCACGCACCAGCCACCAGCCGTTCTCATTTTTTGCTACGCCAGTGTAATTATAACTGACTTTTCCGCCTTCGATCTTCAGCCATTCTGTTCCGACTTTTACGATTCCATTGCAGTTAAAGTTGACTTTGCCACCTTCGATCTTCCACCAGCCGTTTTCATTTTCAGCAATTCCGTTGTAATTAAAATTAACCTCGCCATCTTCGATTTTCCACCAGCCATTCTCGTTTTTCGCTACGGTATTTGCTGTAAAATCTACTTTTCCATTGACAATCCGCCACCAGCCGTTCTCGTTTTTCGCCACACCAGTATATTTAAAATCTACATCACCGTTTGTGATCTTCCACCAGCCGTTCTCATTTTTTGCTACGGTATTTGCAGTTTTATCAATTTTTCCATTTACATATAAATGCCATGTATTGGTCACCGGATCTTTACAAACCCCGTTCAGTACTTTTATTTCTGTATCTGCACTGTCGCTGTCGTCTGTCGTAGTTTCAGTTGTTACCGGTTCCGCCATGGCCGGTACTGTAAAACCGGTCATGGATGTCCCTGCAACCAATGCAACAGCTATAAGTTTCTTCCATTGTTTCATTCTTACAACTTCCCTGTCCTGCTACTGATGTTCTGCTGAAAAATATTGCTGATATACTTCCATGAAAGATGCGCTTTCAAGCTTCAATGAAGTATCTACCGTCACTTTTGACCATACATCCTGATTTTCCTTGGAACTCAACTGATTCATATATTCTGCATAAGTATTTGTCACTGCATCAGACATACGTTTTTCCAGTACATCTTTCTTGTGCGCGTCTGTCAGTTCCGCATCAAAAGCACTGCTGCAGTAAAAAATATAATAGCCACCGTCAATTTCAATCACATCTGTGATACCGCCATCTGTCAGCGCAAATAATTTTTCCGACACAGCATCAGGAAATGTGGTGCGATTCACATTGATGTCCACACTGTCTGCTTCATTGGCAGTCTGCGCCAGTGTCTCAAAATCGGTTCCACCCTGAAGCTGCGCCAGATATGTCTGCGCTTTTGTCTGATCTGTCGTATAAATCTGTTTTAACTTCATCACCCGGGCTTCGTCATCACTGACTTCCTGATTTACTTCTGTTTTCAAAGTCTCGTACAGTTTTTCTGCCAGCACATAACGCTCAAACAATTTTTCCGTCTGTTTTTCACTGAGTCCGATGTACTCACGCTCCGCGTTATCCAGACCATCCCGGTATGTTTTGGCTGCTTCTGAAACTTTCTTCTGTTCCTCCTCGGATAAGGTCACTTCTTTTTCAGAAGCGATCACATCCAGCGTATACACCTGCGCCATCTGCGCAAGAGTCAGATCTTTGATATATTCTTCCAGACTCTGCTCCTGTCCATAATCATGTTCCCACATATCGATGCCGTACAGATTACTGTACTCTTTCTGATAATTCATCAGAATGGCTTTCGCATCTTCCTGACTGCAGCTTTCACTGCCAACCTTAAATACCGGCTTGGAAATGCTTGCCGCCAGTGGACTGCTGCAAGCACCAAGAAATGTACTGCACGCCAGCACAACTGCAAGTGCACCTGCTTTTTTTCTCATATTTCTACTTTTCAATCAACTATTCTCCTATTAATAGAATCTTTCCCCTCTTGCTTTTATTACTACATCCATTTTACTAAAAACAAGAGATTAATCTCAGGCTGAAATAACTACAATTTACTTTATCATTGATTTCCATCAGTAAATTATAATCATACCTCATTTTTCAGGCATCTACTACCAGATAACGTCCATCCGGAAGTTTAAACACTTCGTCTGCCTGCTCCAGTTCTTCTTTACTCATGCCGGAAATATCTGCTCCGGTCTCGTCAAAGTACTCCCGTACTTCTTTGAGGTTTTTGCATACTGCTGCCATGCACATATCCAGAAAATCTTCTGCCTCTTCCGGTGTCTCTGCTACTTTCTCCGGAAAAAGTTTTAACTGATCTTTTAAAAATGTTTCAATACATACTTTATCGTATTCGCCCATGGTACTGTTCTCCATTTCAAAATTTTCGTTTTTTCATGTGAAATGATGCTTTTTCATCCTAACAGGACAAAACACCGTTATTTTTAATATACCATTGTTGTATCTTTCTCGCAACCGGAAATAGTCCTTCTAGTTTTTTAGTTCATGATATAACCGTGCAATTGGTAAACCAACCACATTGTTATAATCACCGTGGATTTCACGGACATACAGACCTCCCCTGCCCTGAATTCCGTAAGAACCGGCCTTGTCCATCGGCTCTCCGGTGGTCACGTACTGATCAATCTCTTCTTCTGTCATCGGATAAAAAACCACATCTGTTTTTTCAAAAAAGCAATGCACGTCTTCTGTTCGGTTTTCTCTTTTCCAGATGCAGACCCCGGTATACACCTGATGTTTATTGCCCTGCAGCATGCGGAGCATCTGTTTTGCGTCTTTTGCATCCTTCGGTTTGCCAAGGATTTTCTGGTCATAGACTACAACTGTATCTGCGCCAATAATCCATGCATCTCCCTCGGTTTTTTCTGCAATTTCCGCTGCTTTCTGCTGCGCCAGCTCCATAACAGCTTGCTCCGGCAACACTTCTGTAATTTTTTCTTCTCCCTGTGACGGGCATACTTCAAATTCCAGTCCCATCTGTGACAGCAGTTCGCGCCGTCTCGGAGAGGCTGATGCTAAAATAATTTTCATATACATGTTCTCCAATTCAATAACTGCACATATTTTTTATGAAAGCCTAATCGTCTCTTCCAACGCAAAGGAATAGATCAAAATCTCCTTCACCGGCTTTCCATCTCCAAATCTGCTCAATGCATCCGCATAAAGTTCCAGCTGTTTTTTGTAGCGGCGCACCAGCTCCTGCGCATTGTCCACCCGATCTGTCTTGTAATCCAGAAGTACAATGTCATCCGCTTCTTCCCAGAATACATCGATAATACCCTGAATCAGCACCTCTTCCTCCAGGCGGCTCTCCTCCCAGACCAGATTTGCCGGAACGGACATTACAAATGGTTTTTCACGTTGCAGTGTGTCTGCCTGCGCTGCCATCCGCATTCGTTTTGCAGTATCACTCTGCAAAAATCCAAGTAACTGTCTCCAGTTCAATCGTTTTGCATCTGCTTCCTGCATACGTCCAAGTGCACAAAATGCGTCAATCTGCTGTTTTACAAAATACAGGCCCCGTTTTTCTTCCATAAAATCCGGAAGTTCTGCAAAATCCAGACATTCCAGAAAACGGTGCACCATTGTTCCATACAATGCACCTGCATTTTCCCTGGCTTCCTGCACAAACCGTGGCAGATACGGGGAAACAAGTTCCTGCGGAAATAATGGTTCCGCTGTATTCAGGATCTGATTCTCTGATTCACTGCGTTCTTCCATGGCCCGATGCTTGAGTTCAGATACCGACACTTTCTGCTTGTGTTTTCTTTCCTCCAGCCAGGCATACTCCCAGTCAAACCGATCCGTCAGCTTCTGCATCTCTTCTTTTGACACATCCTGCAGTGCTTCCAGCAGATTTCTGTGCTGCTCTGCCGCATCATGCAACTGCCGCTGCTGTTCGGAAAGCATCAGTTCCTCATCCCAGATTGTATAGTCATAGGCTCCATTTTCCATGCCAAGCACCGGCAGTACCCAGTCCCAGTAACATCCCGCATCGTATCGTGTCGAAAACGGTACTTTTTCATCCCTGTTGTATCCATAGAACTGTCCTTCTTCCGGAAGTTTGCAGCTTCCCGCAAGGATCAGTTTTTCCTTTGCTCGAGTCAGTGCCACGTAAAGCACACGCAGTTCCTCCCCAAGATTTTCCCGCTTGGCTTCCATGGCAAAAATCTGGTGAATCAAAGTATTTGCCTTGGTGCGTTTTTCGCAATCATACCACTTCAGACCGATACCAAACTCCGGGTGAAAGATCATGTTGCTGTTCAGATCCTGCTCGTTGAATTTTTTTCCCATTCCGCAGACAAATACCACAGGGAACTCCAGACCTTTGCTCTTGTGGATACTCATCAGACGAACTGCATTTTCCTGTTCACTGATAATTTCTGCCTCGCCGTAATCGATATCATATTTCATCAGCCGGTCAATATAGCGTATAAAATGAAACAGCCCATGATAGCTCGTCTGCTCATAAGCTACTGCTTTTTCCATCAACATATCAAGGTTAGCCCGGCGCTGTTCCCCGGCCGGAAGTGCTGTCACATAATTTCGATAGCCGCTCTCATCCAAAATTTCCTGCAGCAGTCTGTGGATCGGCGTATATGGAATGCGTCGGCGAAACTTCTGAAGCATTTCCTGAAATGCACAGATTTTTTCTGCCAGATGCTGCGTCTGCTCCACACACTGATAAAATGGCATATTCGGATATTCTGCCCGAATCTGCGCCAGTTCATCCGAGGTAAATTTTCCAAAATAGGATTTCATCACCGCCGCCAGTGGAATATCCTGACACGGATTATCCAGCACACGAAGCAATGACAACACCGTTTGCACTTCTGTCGCTGAAAAATATCCCGTTTTAGATGATACGATCAGTGGAATTCCTTCCTGTTCAAACACCTTCTGATAGGTCTCCGCCCAACCGGACATAGATCGCAGTAAAATTACGATATCTTTATAGGTAAGTCCCGGCAGTTTCTGCTGTTCAACCATCTGTCGGATCCGACCTGCCACCGCAAAAGCTTCCTGCTCTCTTCGATCTGTGCTTCCGCCATCCGCCGGAACCAGTAGAAGTTCCGGTTTGCAACATGCCGCATCTTCATATTCGGGATAATCCGCGCCCGCGTACAAAGCCGCTTCCGCATCATAACCAACGTTTCCGAGATCTGCCGCCATCAATGGATAGAAAATATCATTAACCGCATCTACAACCTCCCTGCGGCTTCGGAAATTCCGGTGCAGATCAATGCGCTGCCGGCTGCTCTCTTCCGTGGAAAAGCGTTCATATTTTTCCATAAAAAGCTCTGGTCTGGCCAGTCGGAAACGGTAAATACTCTGTTTTACATCACCAACCATAAACAGGTTTTCATGTCCGTTCTTCACACCCGAAACCGCCGTCAGAAGTGTTTCCTGCACATAGTTGCTGTCCTGATACTCATCGATCATAACCTCTTTGAACTGCTGCTGATACTCCAATGCGGTCTCCGTCAGTTCTTTTGTCTCAGGATCCACCAGCACCCGCAGGGCATTGTGCTCCACATCGGAAAAATCCATCATATTTTTCAGCTGTTTTTCCTGATAAAAACGTTTTGCAAAGGCCTGCGTCACCGTCACCAGCATCCGCACCATCTCAGAAGTCTGATTCAGTCTCTCCAACTGTATTTCTAACGGTGTGGCAAAGATTGTTTTTTTCCATTTGTCCACCTGTTTCTTCATGCGGTCGCGCCCGGACATGACAGCCTCTTTCTTCTGCTCACTGCCCTCGTATTTTCTGGCACTTCCGATATTTTTAAATTTAATCCCGGACAGAACTTCCTGCCACTGGGAATAATGTGTAAACTCTGCCAATCTGCGCAGCTGGCACAGATCATCCTGAATGGATGCCTCATACATATACGGTCCATCTGCTTCCTGGGTCAGTTCCAACAGTTCTTCATGCGCACGGATCAGATCCCCGATCCGCACTTTCATGTAAGCCAGAAAATCCTGCACCCACGTTTTTTGCTCCAGTTCTGTCTCATCCGCTGCCTCATACTGCTGCACGCAGGAAACCAGCCATTCCTCCGGCCACGGATAACTCTCGGAATAATCATATAGTTTCAGCACCATTTCCTTGATCTGCAGATCGTCCTTCGCTCTGGAATAACTATCTGCAAACCGTAGAAACTCCGGATCTGCTATTTCGTAAAACTCTTCCAGAACCGCCTCGCAGACATCTTCCCGCAGCAGTTTTAACTCGCCCTCATCTGCGATACGAAATCCCGGTTCCAAATCGATTTTATGAAAATGATCCCGCAAAATCCGGATGCAGAAACTGTCAATGGTAGTGATCTGTGCATTGTGTACCAGGGTCAGCTGCCGCTGCAAATGCTGATTGTAAGGATCCTTCTCCAGCGCCGCCTCAATGGCTGCGCCAACACGCTCCCGCATTTCCGCCGCTGCCGCATTCGTAAACGTCACAACCAACAGCCGGTCGATATCCATCGGATCCGTCTCATCGGTCACCATGGAAATAATACGCTGAACCAGCACCGCTGTTTTTCCGGAACCGGCAGCCGCAGAGACAAGCAGGCTCCGATTTCTCAGATTGATGACTTTTTCCTGTTCTTTTGTCCACCTAACGCTCATCCGACTGACCTCCTTCCCGGTAAATATCACTCCAGATTTCCTCTTCCTGCAATTTTTTATTTTTCTGGTAACGATACCCCTCAATCTTCGGATCAAAACCGCACACACTGTGATACGGACAATAGTCACATCCGGTTTTCGTTTCCATCTGATACGGGCGGATATTGATATCTCCCTCCAGAATCTGCTCCGCCGCCGCACAAATCCTTCGGTTCACAAAAGACGTCAGGGCATGGAAATCTATTCTGGTGGCTCCTGAAGTGCCCCGTTTGCTGACGGTTCCATCTTTTTTCAGTGTCAGCGGAATGACTTCTGATTTTCCCTGCAAGCCCACATCCATCTGCTCATACGCTTTCTGCTCCAGACTGACCAGACCATTCAGACGCAGCTCACTTAAGATATTTTCCATAACCTTTTCTTCGTCCTCGCCATCCGCATCCACCATCGGATCATCCATCCGATAATAAAAAATACCCGCCGGAACGATTTCTTTTCCCGGATGTGTCTTCTTTAGCTGCTCCATGGCTGCGTTCAGATACACCACAAGCTGCAACTGCTGTCCATAATAGAGATTCAACAGCTGAAACGTTGTTTTTCCGGATTTATAATCAATGATGCGGACATAGACAGCATCCTCTGTCTCCCAGGTGTCCATACGGTCAATTTTTCCCACCAGACGCATCTTGTGCTCCTCATCCAACATCATATTTTCCACATTCAATTCATTTACCTGCACAAAATCAACTTCATATCCCGCCGGTCTGAAAGTTCCGTGCCGGATCTGTTCGGTCAACGCCCAGATGCTGCGCTTCATGATCCGGTAGATCCGCTCCAGCACATAAGCACTTCTGGTAGACTCCAGCAGCGACTCGTTCGGCATGGAAAGCACCGCATCCTGCATGGCTGCCTTCAGCAGATCTTCCTGTTGTGGTTCCGTTATAGAATACCAGTCATAGGATTTCTCCAAACTTTCACAATACCGCTGCAAAACTTCATGGAACATGCTTCCCATATCTAGCGCCGCAAAACTGTACGTCTCTCGTTCCGATAATTTTAGTCCATATTCCAGAAAATGTGCATAAGCACAACGGGCAAATAATTCCAGACGTGTAACAGAATTTGTCAATACCGTTCCATACAGCTGTCGTGCGGTCTCAACTGCCAGCTCTTCCCCTGTAAACTGTGAAAACGCTGCCTCAAATAATTCCTTTACCACCGGTCCCCAGACCATTGAGCCGTCAAGATACCGGTGCAGTGCCTTCCAATCATCCGTTATCTCACCTTCCCTTGCCGCTGCCAGTCCGGTCAGATAAGCATCGAGACTGCTCTTAGGTGTCAGTGGTATAAAGGCTTTCCCCGCCTCAATTTCCTGCACAGAAAGCTCCGGGAACAATTTCTGCAGTGTTCCGATCAGATAAGACGGTCGTGACGCTTTTTGCTGCGTATCCATCCGCGCATACGTCAGGTACAACGCCTCTGATGGCTTCGTCATATTCAGATACAGATAAAACCGTTGCAAAAAAGACTGCTCTCTGGCTGTTGGTGACAACTGCAATTTCTGCTCCTCGATCAGTTCCCTGTCATACTGCGACAAGATACCACCGTTAGCCGTGCTTTTCGGAATCATACCATCGTTTACTCCAAGAAAAAACAGCACTTTAATACCTTCCAGACGGGTACGTTCAATGTCGCCCAGAATCACACAGTCCGCTCCCGGCGGAATCGCGCCAACCTTTGCCGATGTAAAACCTTCCTCCAGCACGTCTGTATAATCCCGGACGGACAGTTTTTCCTCACCCAGCAGATCCACTAATTTGTCCAACAGGTCAATGACGATCTTGTAAATCTGGCGATACTGGGAGGCCAGCAGTTCTTCACCGGCTTCCTCAAAAATTTCCTGCTGTCCCTTCATCTGTTCTTCCAGATGTAACGCACAAAGTAACTCATATAACGCCTTGGTCATATCAGATACGGTAACATCCTTTTCTGACGCTGCCTCATAAAACAGCTCTAGCATTTTCCAGAATCGTTCCCGCAGCTGATTTACTCGAGCCAATTCTGCCTGCAGTACTGACTCTTCCATTCGGATTCTCCCCACATGACGCATTGGTTTCAGGAACTTTTTCTTCCATTTGGAAGCACCACGGATTCCACGGGCCAGCACATAGTTTTCCAGAAAATCAATGTCTGCCTCCGTAAATCCGGACAGACCTGTTCGCAAAAAGCGAAAAACACTTTCATAGGAAAAATCTTTTTCCACAATTTCCAGTATCGCGCGAATCAGTTCAATGCATGGATGATACAAAATCGAAGTTTTCATATCCACAAAATACGGCATGTCATACCGCGAAAACACAGACTGCGCATATTTTTCATAGCATTCCACATCACCGCACACAATGGCACATTCACTGTAACGATAGTCACATTTTCGTATCAGTTCAGAAATCTTCCATGCCGCAAATTCCAGTTCTTCCCGGGGTGCTGCCAGAGAATATACCTGCAGTTCTTCCTGACATTCTCCTTTATACTGCTGCATTCTCACCCGGAACAGGTTTTGTTCCAGATGCTGCAAAACCGGTGCTTTCGCTAATCGGCTCTGGGCTCCCGGCACCAGAAAAACAGGCTCTTCCAGTGGAAATTCCTCTTCCTGCGCCGCCCGCAACAACGCTGCCGTCATTTTCCGACTCATGTAAAACAGATCCTGAATGCCACGATCTGCCAACGGATCTTCCCTCACATCCAGTGTCACCGTCACATATATATCCCTCACCACATGCATGCAGCGATGCAGTAATTTTATCTGTACCGGAGTAAATCCGGTAAATCCGTCAAATACAAATACTGCATCACGCAGCAGTTTTGAGTCATTCACAGCCTCTGCCAGCACATCCAGCACACGCTCCGCTGTCACATACTGTCCACGCATATACTGTTCAAAAGCAGCATACATCGTATGTACATCCGATAATTTATAATATAGATTCGATTCTGGTTTTAACTGATGTAAAAAGTCTTCCAGTTCCTCCACTGAAATATCGTACTGCATTAGCTCAGAAATCATAGATTTCAGTTCATTGATATACCCCATTTTTCTGATATTTCCACGCAAAACGGTCAGGTCTTTTCCTTTTTCCTCTGCAATTTTGCGAAGTACCAGACTTTTTCCTGTCTCCTCCATCACTGTATTCTGAATGCCAAGTTCATCAAAAATACGGTAAGCCAGACGTTCAAAACTGACTACGTCAATATTTACGATCACATGATTTTGGGAGCGACGCACCAATTCCCGCTGTGTCTGCATCGTAAACTGCTCCGGAACAATGACATAAAAATTGCGCCTGCGGTCTGCCTGCGCCATCTGAATGACTTTTTCATAAATATAAGTAGATTTTCCGCTGCCGGAATTTCCGTAAATCAGCTGTAAGGTCATGGTTTCTTTCTTTGCTCCTGTTCTTTTTCTTCTTATTTTTTACTAATCCTGCGGATATAATTTATTATGATAATATCCATCCGCCGCATACAATGCTGCCACCGGATTATGGCCAAGCACACGGTCTTTTACGACAAGTGTTGTCGTCAGTCCTTCGGCATATTTATAAAACATGCTGTCGTGTCCCACGCATAATCCCATCACAATATTCAGATCCGTGTGCTCTGCATTCAACATCTTTGCCTGCAAAATCGGATTGCACATATTCACCCCCGTATTTTCGCAGGTTTTCGGAATACCAACTTCTGTTTTGCGCACCGTGCCCGCCTTACAGGCCACACCGTATACTTCAAATCCATGACTGCGCAAAATATTGGTCAGCGTACGTGTCTCGCGAATCATTCCCACACAGGTAGCAATACCAATCTTTTTTGCGCCGATTCGCTTTGCAAATTCGATGGTTTCCTCCACACGGCACATCTGGCAGTAATAATCACTCTCCACGCCAGCTGCCGCAATTGTTACTTTTTTATTTTCTTCATCATCATATAAACGGATCACTTCGCCCAGCAGCTTTTCGTCCATACCGGTTGTCAGGCAGAATTCCGGATAGTACTTATCCATTTTATTGCAATTTGTTACGCCACAGTCGACACAGCTGTGGTGTAACGGATTCTTTTCTCCCATTTTATATTCCTCCATATTTTAACTCAGACTGAGATAAACCCACAAAAAAGTAAGATACCTTATCGTTTATTATAAGGTATCTTACACTTTTACGCTATTATTCTTTTGTAATATTTAAGTTTCGTACCACTTAAATTTCATACCACTTAATCTCGTTTGCATCAAGATGCAGTTCAAAACTGCTTCCATCTCCGCGGTAAACTACTGTATCCTGTGGTACATAAGTATTATTAACTACACAATATTTGCCATTTGCTACATATGCATGTACATCTACATTGAAATTCTCAGAATACCATTTTCTTAAGTTTGCTTCATCATGGCAGCTGTACATTACGCTTCGATGAAGGATTCGTGCATTTTCGAAGGAATATGGCAGACCACTGATATAAACGGAGCGGCCTTTTCCAAATTCATGCACCGCCATCTGAACTTCCTTGTCACGCTGTACCAGGATTTCTGTGTCCTCACGAGCGAACATGCTCTTCTTGCCTTCTCCGAAATCAACTTCTTTTGTGCAATCCTGCAAAATGAAATGCTCCGGATGATTCTCCCAGTTATATTTATCATAATTTAAGGTAAATCCAGTCTCTTTTTCCACACCAATCACATTGCCAAGCTGAATGTATCTGCCCTGATGCTGATGGCCTGTCGGTTCACCGACACCGATAAATCCACCGCCGTTGTATACAAATTTCTGAATAGCTTCTACGATCTGCGGATCTTCCCACTCGTAACCACCGGTATGTGCGGTATCGCCATCACCTACATTAATGATAACATCAATATCATTTAAAATATCTGCATTTGCACGGATATCATCAAAACTGATGAATTTTACATCATACGGTGCACCACTTAATGCCTCGATCACTCCTGCGTAGCTGTAATTCTGTTTCTGATACAGTGCATGATGAACCATATGGCATCCCCAGGAACGCATCTTGCCCCAGCTGTTTAATACTGCAACTGTCTTTACACAATACGGTGTAGTTCCTTTTGCATTTTCATACAATAAACGGAACTCATCACAAACGCTCTCGATATAATCAACAAAATCCGGGAATTCGCAGGCAAGTTTTAAATATCCGCCGTATCCGATACGATCGATCGGTTTACGAAGAATTGCTCTTCTGGCTGTTACCCAGTTTTCTTTTGCTTCTTTTACCGGATCTCCACCTTCATGGAAGGTATCCGGGAAGAAATATGGTAAAAATCTTCCTTCTCTGTATTTTACACCTTCCACATCACTGATCAGACGCAGGGTAGAACCATTTCCGACACTTCCTACCAG
>CAKRKO010000062.1 GCA_934358495.1 uncultured Eubacterium sp.
CTCAGCCTTGTAATCACATACGGGGATCTTATGTACTAGGCTGAGAGGAAGTTCAGAACTTCGACCTTTGAACCTGATTTGGATAATGCCAACGTAGGAATGTATAAGGAATGAACGATTTGAGAGATACATTGCCACGTATCTCTTTTTTTGCGTGATAACACACTTTCTGATTTTTCCAAATTAAGGGACAAAACTAAATAAAGTAAAGTTGAGAGTGAACACACAAGAGTTCATGAAGGGGTGCACCACCACGGGTGTATTTCTTTCATGAACTCTTTTTTTGGCAATATGCTGTTCACAGTGAACATGCATTTCACACTTCTCAAACTTGGAAAGGAGCATCTATGACAATCACTGCAAATGGAAAGAAAGTCATTCTGACCACCGAAACAACGATCAGCAGCTATCTGGAAGCAAACCAGTATCGGGAAAACCGCATTGTGGTGGAATTAAACGAAGAAATATTACCAAAAGACCAATATTCCACTACCTGTCTGAAAGATGGCGACCGTATGGAAATTGTTACTTTTATGGGAGGAGGCTGATCATTCATGGAAACAACACATACACTGACGAAAGCACAGATCATGAATGCCCTGGAGGAACGTCACTCCCCGGAAACACAGGCAATGCTCTCTGCCGGTTCTGTGGCAATCGCCGGACTTGGCGGCCTTGGTTCCAATGTTGCCTGTGCGCTGGCTCGCATCGGGGTCGGACATCTCCATCTCATTGATTTTGATGTCGTTGATATCTCAAACCTGAATCGTCAGCAATATTTTATCGAACATCTCGGCATGAAGAAAACCGATGCCATGCAGTCTCTTCTGAAAAAGATTAATCCTTATCTGGATATCCGAACCGACTGTGTCAGAGTAACAAAAGATAACCTGACGGAACTTTTTACAGACGATTCTATTATTTGTGAAGCCTTTGACGACCCGCTTGCAAAAGCCATGCTGGTCAATGGAATTCTACAATTATTCCCGGAAAAGAAGCTGGTATCTGCCTCTGGAATGGCTGGTTTTGGCAGCAGCAATACAATTCTGACCAAACACCCGATGAAAAATTTTTATCTGTGCGGAGATGACGTATCGGAACCGACTTACGGCAACGGTCTGATGGCTCCCAGAGTTGCCATCTGCGCTGCCCATGAAGCAAATATGATCACCCGGCTGATCCTGGGTGAAGAAGATATATGAAAGGATGGTAATTACAATGAATACAACTGAAGACAAATTTATACTGGGAGGACATGAATTTACATCCCGTTTTATTCTCGGATCTGGAAAATTTTCGCTGGAACTGGTAAAAGCCTGTGTAGAAAAAGCAGGTGCACAGATCATCACTCTGGCTCTGCGCCGTGCCAATGAAGGCGGTCTGGCAAATATTCTGGATTACATTCCGGAAAATGTCACACTGCTGCCAAATACTTCCGGTGCCAGAAATGCAGAAGAGGCAGTCCGCATCGCCCGTCTTTCCAGAGCTCTTGGCTGCGGTGATTTTGTCAAAATTGAAGTTGTTCATGATTCTAAATATCTGTTTCCAGATAATTACGAAACCATAAAAGCAACAGAAATACTTGCAAAAGAAGGCTTCGTCGTTATGCCTTACATGTATCCGGATCTGAATGCTGCCAGAGCTCTTGCAGATGCAGGGGCTTCCTGTATCATGCCGCTTGGTTCTCCGATCGGTTCAAACAAAGGGCTTTCTACCAGAGATTTCATTCAAATCCTGATTGACGAGATTGATCTCCCAATCATTGTAGATGCAGGTATCGGTCGTCCATCCCAGGCCTGCGATGCCATGGAAATGGGTGCTGCAGCTGTCATGGCAAACACAGCCGTAGCTACTGCCGGAAATGTACCGCTGATGGCAGAAGCCTTTAAAAAAGCAATCGAAGCCGGACGAAGTGCTTATCTGTCCGGTCTGGGACGCACTATCGAGCGGGGTGCAAGTGCATCTTCTCCACTGACTGGATTTTTACAGGATTAGGAGGCATTCAGACATGGAAAGTAAACATATCAATGAAAGTATTTTAAGTGAAGAAATTCTGGAAGATCAGAAAAAAAACCGAATTGACCACATGACCTATCTGCCGGATATGCAAAATATCGGTTCTGATATCATGGATCAGGTCATCAATGCTATGGAATCTTATGACTATACAAAATATACTGCAGAAGATGTAAAACGTGCGCTGGCACATTCTGAGCGTACCCCGGAGGATTTTCAGGCACTGCTCTCTCCTGCTGCACTGCCATTTCTGGAGGAAATTGCACAGGCAGCTCAGATTGAGACAAAAAAGCATTTTGGCAACAGTGTCTATATGTTCACACCTATCTATATTGCTAACTATTGTGAAAACTACTGCATTTACTGCGGTTTCAACTGTCACAATAAGATTCACCGTGCCCGCCTGACACCAGAAGAAATAGAAAAAGAAATGGCAGCCATCGCTGCTACCGGTCTCCAGGAAATCCTGATCCTGACCGGTGAAAGCCCGACTATGTCCACAGTGGAGTATATCGGAGAAGCATGTAAGATTGCACAAAAATATTTTAAAGTAATCGGTCTGGAAATTTATCCGGTCAATTCCGATCAATATGCTTACCTGCATGCCTGCGGTGCTGATTATGTCACCGTTTTCCAGGAAACTTACAACTCTGACAAATACGAAACACTGCATCTGGCCGGTCACAAACGCATATTCCCGTACCGCATCAATGCACAAGAACGTGCTCTAATGGGCGGTATGCGTGGGGTAGGCTTTGCCGCACTGCTCGGTCTTGACGATTTTCGTAAAGATGCCTTTGCCACCGGTTATCATGCCTATCTGCTGCAGCGCAAATATCCGCATGCAGAGATTGCATTCTCCTGCCCGCGGCTTCGCCCAATCATCAATAATGACCGTATTAACCCGATGGATGTCCACGAACGCCAGCTTCTTCAGGTAGTCTGTGCTTACCGGCTGTTTATGCCATTTGCAAGCATTACTGTTTCCACCAGAGAATGTGAACGCGTCCGTGATCACCTGGTAGATATTGCTGCAACAAAAATCTCTGCCGGTGTAAGCACCGGCATCGGAAGTCATGTAGAAGGCATTGAAGATAAGGGAGACGATCAGTTCGAGATTGCAGACGGTCGTTCAGTAGATGAAATCTATGACGCTCTGTTACAGCATAATCTGCAGCCGGTAATGAGTGACTATATCTATGTATAAATATGACACTTCTCATATACATACAATATTTACCGGTCATCAGGGAGAAACATTATGAGCGCTGGAATAAACTTTCCGAATCTGACAAAACAAAATTTAACATTTCCGATTCTCGCTGTCACTAATCGGCATCTGGCAGTGCATCCATTTCCGGAGCAGATGAAACGGGTGTGCCAGGCACACCCTGCGGCCCTGATTCTGCGGGAAAAAGACCTGCCGGCAGATGATTACAAAACACTTGCCACAAAAGTTATCTCAATCTGCCAACAATCCAATGTTCCTTGCATCCTTCATACGTTCTGGCAGGAAGCACTTGAAATTGGATGTTCTTCCGTCCACCTGCCTCTTTTGCAGCTTCGCGATCTTGCAGGTAACGATGGAACAGCCGCAGAAAAACTATCCGGCTTTTCCGTCATTGGCACTTCTGTTCACTCTGTGGAGGAGGCACTGGAAGCAGAAAGGCTCGGTGCAACGTATCTTACCGCCGGTCATATTTATGTCACTGACTGTAAATACGGACTTGCACCACGCGGTCTAAAGTTTCTTCAGACGGTATGCAAGTCCGTATCTATTCCGGTCTATGGAATCGGCGGTATTAAATTTGACCCTCTACAATGGCATGAATTAGAAGCCACTGGTGCAGCGGGTGGCTGTATTATGTCCGGCATGATGGAATTATAATCCATCTGCCGGATTTTTTCATTGCGTCTGTTTTACAACATAGAAATAACAAACAGACCGACACACATCAACACAAACAATATCATTCCCGGATTTCCAAACATTGCGCATGCCATCTCATTTCTCGGCATTTCCCGCTCCCCAGATCGCAATTCCATCTTTTTCACCGAATGGATCAAAATTATAAAACCTGCGATTGCCATACTGATCATGCACACTTCCAGAAATATCAGTCCCGCAATAGCGCCCATATGGTCAAACATCAAATCAACGACTACGTAAGGATTTCCACTGGCCCAAGACATGTAATCCATGCTTTTTAACAATACAGATGATAAAAATCCACCAAGAAAATTTACAGCCATATGAAGCATAATGTTGTATTTCAGATTTCCGGTACGGATATAGACATAGGACAGAATACAGCCCAGTCCAAAAGCATAGAAAAACTGATGGAAATTACCATGAAACAGCCCAAACATCAGTCCGGATAATAAAATTGCTGCTCTATCTCCATACACAATTGTCCTGTCAATCATAACTTTCCGGAAAATAAATTCCTCCATGACCGGCGCAAGAATCACCGTAAACAGAAAAGAAAACCATGGACTTCCATTGGACATCAGGCTATCCAGCCCCAGGGACAGATCCAGTCCCGTGCTCCAGCTGATCAACGCACACACCACATTTCCAATGATATTTCCCACATACATCACGCAGATACAGATACACAAAATTTTAAACCAGTGCCCTGCATTCATCTTGCTCCGATACAGTTGCATGGCCGGCAGAGACTGCATCAGGTGCGCACACGCCGGAATTCCAAGCAGATATAATGGTATCAGGGAAACTATCCAGTTTATAATTGGCTTATACACCAGCTGCGGTGCCACGATCCCAATGACCATCGATATTACTAACTGTACTATCGTCATCAGAAGTGCCATGGCAAAATAACTGATACCGACTCTTGAAAAAAATGCTTTATCTTCTCTTCTATCTCTCATATTATATTTACTCCATTTTCTGTTCTGATCATCTTCTTCAGATTCTTTTATTCCATTTTACACTATTTTTGCTATAATGTATAATAAATAACTCAAGATTGAAATATTATGTATCTCAGAATCATTAAAAAAAACAGTAAGTTGCTATCTCTCATTTATAAATACTTTCTATAATGAGAACACAGCCCACTTATTTTAAAAATATTTCTGAGTAATAAGGGAGGATTTTACATGAATATCGTTGATATGCACTGCGACACATTATCCGTCATGCTCGAAAGCAAACGGCAGGGACAACCCTATGGACTGGAATATTCCAAAAATCAGATTACTTTGCCACGTATGCAGCAAAGCGGCTATCTGCTGCAGAATTTTGCGGCCTATGTCAATCTCACCCAGGTAGAAAACCCACTGATGGAAGCACTGGAACTGATTGACCTTTTCTACACAGAACTCGAAAAACATGCGGATGTGATCCGTCCGGTCCGTTCCTGGGCCGATATCGAAAAAAATCAGGCGGATGGTGTCATATCTGCACTCTTGACTGGTGAAGAAGGCGAAATCACCCTCGGCAAACCGGAATATCTCCGCACGTTATACCGCCTTGGCATGCGCATGATGACCCTGACCTGGAATTATGAGAATTCCCTTGGTTTTCCAAACCGGAAACTCTCACGCTCAAATACCAGTGGTTCTTCCAGTTCCAACAGCCAGAACTGCGGTCTGAAGGAACAGGGAATTGCTATGCTGGCAGAAATGGAACAACTCGGCATGATCATCGACGTTTCTCATTTATCTGATTCCGGATTTTACGATGTACTGAAGCATACGGCAAAACCTTTTGTGGCCAGTCATTCCAACGCCCGCAGCGTCTGTCCCGCCATTCGCAATCTCACGGACGACATGATCCGTAAACTCGCAGACCGCGGCGGCATCACCGGCATCAACTTCTGCAAAGATTTCATCGGAAAACCTGCCCCATCCCAGAATTATCTGGATCAGGCTGTGGTACATATGAAGTACCTGATGAATCTCGGTGGAGAAGATTTCGTTGCCCTTGGTTCCGATTTTGACGGTATTACAGTTTATCATGATTTTGACGACTGCAGCGTTATGCCAAAACTCATTCAGACAATGAAAAAAGCCGGTTTGACACCGACTCAGATAGAAAAAATCTGTTATAAAAATGTACTGTGGGTTTACAAGGAACTGTTGTAAGCGGATATTTGTATTTTTATTTCAAATATTTTCCGTTTTAATTTTCAAAATACTTAGTTCTGATCAGATGGTTTTCTGTTTTTTGATATATTTTGTTCTGAAATTGAATTGTCTGCATATACTTTCTGGAGAGAATACTATTTTCCAGTTTTGTATATGGAGGCAATTTTTATGGTACAGTTTATCAACGACTTTTTGAAAAAATCTAATATCCGGGGGTTCCTCTTTGTATCCATCCTCGGTACACTGCTGCATTTCACCTATGAATGGTCCGGGCAAAATCCAATGATCGGTCTGTTTTCTGCGATCAGCGAATCCATCTGGGAACACCTGAAACTCCTCTTTTTTCCCATGATTATTTTTATCATTATAGAATATAAAAAATACGGTGCTTCCTCCCGTGACCTGCTGGCCGCACGCACCCTTGGGCTTTTTTGCGGACTTGCCTTTATCCCGGTCAGTTTCTACACTTACACCGGAATCATCGGAAAAAGTTTCACCGTACTTGATATCGCTATTTTCTTTGTCAGTGCCTTTCTGACTTTTTATATTAGCACAAAACTGCTGCAGAAACCATTAAGAGTTACAAGCCTTACCGCTGTCATTCTTTTATGCGTCCTGACAGCACTCTTTTTCCTGTTTACCTTCAATCCGCCTCACATTCAGCTGTTTTTGGATCCTGTTACTTTTCGATATGGGATCTGAGCATCTGCACTTTTGTTTTGATCCTCTGTAACGCATTGTCAATGGACTTTTCTGTTTTTCCCATCTTCTCTGCAATCTGCCGGTAATTCCATCCATCCAGATACGCATCCAGCACTTTATTTTCCATGGGACTTAAGGTTGTATGGATGCTTTCAAGAAATGTGTCCACACTCTCACGGTCGATCAAAATCTGTTCCGGATTTTCCTCCCGCACCGTTATGCTCTCCTCCAGGGACAGATTATCAGAATCTTTTGCTTTCTCTGACAGGGAAACATAAGCATTCAGGGGACCATGTTTTTTTCTGCCTGCCGCCTCAATGGCATGGTAGATCTGTCTGCCGATGCACAGCTCCGCAAAATGAAAAAAGCTACTTTTGCTGTCATCAAAATCCTGCACCGCCTTAAACAGTCCGATCATTCCCTCCTGCACCAGATCATCTGTATCACCGCCAAGCAAAAAGACAGTATTTGCCTTTTTGCGGACGAGATATTTATATTTTTCCATCAGAAAATCCATCACACCGGAATCTCCCGTGCGTAACTGTTCGATCAGTTCTTCGTCCGTAAAGGCATTATACTGTCTTTTCATCTCTTATAATTCCATTCTTTTTTCTACAGGTCAACCACATACGAGACCTGATATGCATTCTGATTCATGTACACTAATACATTTCATTCAGTTCACACATATCCTTCTATTTCTGCAGACGCTGACGCACAATCTCGTAAGCCAGAACACCTGCTGCCACAGAAGCGTTCAGGGAATCAATATTGCCTTTCATCGGAATGGACGCGGTAAAATCACAGTTTTCCCGCACCAGCTTGCTGACACCGTCACCCTCGTTTCCGATCACAAGTCCGATCGGTCCGGTCAGGTTCTGACGGTACATTACTTCACCATCCATGTCCGCACATACAAACCAGAGTCCCTGCTTTTTCAGTTCTTTCATAGTTGCACTTAAATTTGTTACTTTTGCTACCGGTGTGTAATTTAATGCTCCTGCAGAAGTTTTTGCTACCGTTGCAGTTAAACCAACCGCGCGGTTTTTCGGAATAATGACCCCGTGTGCGCCTGCAAGATTTGCGGTACGGATGATCGCACCCAGATTGTGCGGATCCTCGATGCCATCCAACAGGAAGATAAACGGCGGTTCTCCGGCTTCCTCAGCCTTTGCCAGAATATCCTCTACGGTTGCATAATTATATGCTGCCGCGTAAGCAATCACACCCTGATGTTTTTTTGTCTCAGACATATTGTCGAGACGGTCTTTGGAAACAAATTTTACCATCGTGCCATGTTTTTTTGCTTCTCTTAAAATTGTCTTGATCGGACCATCCTGGCAGCCTTCCAGTACAAATATCTTATCGATAGTCTTACCGGAGCGAAATGCTTCCAGAACCGCATTTCTGCCCCCGATGGTTAATTCTTCGTATCTCATGTATTTTCTCCCTAATGATGCTGATGTAACTTTTCTTCTTTCTCCAGACCGTCCAGTCCCAGAACCGTAAGTTCCAGAATCCGCTCAAAACGGTCTGCCAGATACAGATATCCCATCAGAGCCTCAAAACCCGTGGCCCGGCGGTAATCACTCATACTGGCATTTTTCGCCATAGTCGGAGATTTTGCATTCCGTCCCCGTTTGTACACAGCTTCTTCCTCCTCGGAAAGTTCCGGAATCAGATACTCCATCATCGCAGACTGGGAATGTGCCTTTACCAGATGACTGGTATGCTGATGAAGCTGGCTTGCTTTTGTGTTGCCCTGCGCCACGATCATGGAACGGATCACAAGGTCATAAATGCCATCTCCGATGTACGCCAGTGTCAGTGGCGAATAGGTACGGATATCTCCTTTTCGAATGTCAAATGTTTCACGGATTGCACTGAAAATCGGCAGTGCTGCTGTATCTACGCTCTTTTCCATGTAACTCCTTCTCTTGTATCTTTCAGAATGATTCCCATTGCTGCGAGCTCATCACGGATCTCATCGGCACGGACAAAGTTTTTCTCTTTTCTTGCTGCCTGACGTTCCTCGATCAGTTTCTCGATATCCTCATCCAGAATCTCTGCCTCTTTTTCTACAATGATTCCAAGAACATCGCACAGCTCTTTTAATTTTGCATACAGTGCATCAATGTATGCTTTGCTGTTCTCACCAGATGCATTGGTGTTACAGAATTTTACATACTCAAAAATTGCGGATACCGCATCAGCAGTATTAAAATCATCATCCATAGCAGCTTCAAATTTTTCCTGATATACATGAGACTGTGCCAGAAATTCTTTTTCTGCCTCTGTCAGATCACCGGTTGTGCTGCCGGATAATCTCTGCAGGTTCTCAGCTGCTGTCACGATACGCTCCAGTCCACTTTTTGCGGCTTCCATCAGATCTGCACTGAAGTTTAACGGACTTCTGTAATGAGCGGAAAGCATAAAGAAACGCAGAACCTGAAGGTCATATTTCTCACCAATCTCTCTTACGGTAAAGAAGTTTCCGAGAGATTTTGACATTTTTTTATTATCAATATTTAAAAATGCATTGTGCAGCCAGTATTTTGCAAATGGCACACCGTTGGCAGCCTCACTCTGTGCGATCTCATTCTCATGATGTGGGAAAATCAGATCCTCGCCGCCGGCATGAATGTCAATCTCGTCGCCCAGATATTTTTTGGACATCACAGAGCACTCAATATGCCAGCCCGGACGCCCCTGGCACCACGGAGACTCCCAGTATGGTTCACCGTCTTTTTTCGGCTTCCAGAGTACGAAATCCAACGGATCTTCTTTCAGATCACCGGTTACCTGTATATTTCTGTGTCCCGCTTCCAGATCATCGATATTTTTATGGGAAAGTTTTCCGTAATCCTTGAATTTTCTGGTACGGTAGTAAACAGTTCCGTCAACTGCCGCATAGGCATATCCTTTTTCGATCAGAGTGCTGATCATATCCAGCATGCCCTGAATTTCCTGTGTTGCCAGTGGATGGGTAGTTGCCGGTTTTACATTCATATCGTGCATATCTTTTTTGCACTCTTCGATGTACTGCTGAGAAACTTCCTCTGCGGTACGTCCTTCCTCGATGGCTTTTTTGATGATCTTGTCATCTACATCAGTGAAGTTGGACACATAATTTACTTCGTAGCCTTTGTATTCCATGTATCTGCGCACCGTATCAAATACAATCATCGGACGCGCATTTCCGATATGGATAAAATTGTATACGGTTGGTCCGCACACATACATACTTACCTTTCCCTCATGCAAAGGTACAAATTCTTCTTTCTGTTTTGTCAGTGTATTGTAAAGTTTCATTCCATTTAAGCAGGTTTCCCTGCTCTCCTTTCTTATATATATTTCATTTTTTCCGAATGTACTTTTTCATGTACACTTAATCTGGAAATCTTTTCAATCCTCTGTAATTCACAGATAACTATATTCTTTCAATAGCACAACCACTATTTCTTCATCAGCACAGCTGCCACGATCTCGCTCATCTGCTCTTTCTTTTCCTCAATATCCAGCACCAGGAAAAACTGATTGACCGCACGATACAGATTCTGACGTTCATCGGAGAAATTTGTGATATTCCGGTCTCCGCTGAGGTAATCCGTCAGGAAATGAATTCCACTCTCCATGGTCATAAGCCATACCGCATAAACCATCAGCTCTTTTTCCTTTGCGGTCAGGATGCGTCCCATCTCATGACAGTAGCCCTGCACATAACCGCGGAACAGATCAAGATCAAGCTCAATATTTCCAAATTTCTCATCCTCGGTAAAGGTTGCTGCTCCGGCGCGCACTGCATCACCAAAATCTAAAATAGATGCTCCCGGCATCACCGTATCCAGATCGATCAGGCAGATTGCTTTCTTTGTATCACTGTCGATCAGCACGTTGCTGTATCTGGTATCATTGTGTGTGACACGTTTTGGAATCTGCTTTGACTCTACTGCATCCTGAATCTCATTCAATTTTTTGGAACGATCCAGCACAAACTGAATCTGCTCCTGGCAGTCTGAGGTACGGAAACAGATATCCGCCCGGACTGCATCCAGCAACTGACGCAGCACATTTTTCATATCATGCAGTTTCGGCACGGTAGCCCCGAGCTGGCTGCTGTCAAAATCACGCAGTCTCCGATGAAAAACCCCAACGGCTTTCGCCGCCTCATAGGCCTCCTCCGGCGTCGTCGGTTTCTTCATTTCCTCTCCGCAGCAGATCATGCGGTACAGACGGAAATAACTTCCATTCTCTGTCTGTAACAGCTGGTTTCCGGCTTTCGTCCGAATAAAGGTCAGTCCCTCCAGCTGTGGATCCCGACCTTCCTGTTCGATCACATCATGGAGGTACTCTGTCACAAGAAACAGATTGTTCATAACTTCCGTCGGATACTTGAATATGATATGATTCATCTCTTGAAGTACATAATGCTCCCCTCCGCAAATAATCTCATAGGTATGGTTTACGGTACCATGTCCCAGAGGTTTTACATCGGTAATCTCTCCTTCAATCTGGAATTTACTGATAATTTCTTCAAACTTTAACATCTTTCTACCTCCATGGTCAGACCAACTCATTAACAAATATCTTTAATTTGTCAAACATTTGTTGACCAAATATTGCTATGTCCATGGCGCTGGCACTTTCGCATTGTTCTACTTTTTCTGCCGTTCCACCTGTACTATCTATATAAATCCGGTAACAGCCATTATTTTCCGGTAACAGTTCATCCCTGATCTGCAGCGTTTCTTCGTACGCATCCGCAAAGCGAAGCAGTTTCACAAAAGCAGGCAAATGCAAAATCCGTCCCATCATCAACGGTGTTACCCGTTCTTTCGGTAAACACAGATTTTCGGATTCACCCGGTAATTTAGCGTGTGCCTTCCACAACGGTTCCCTGATTTCAAATCCGTCCTCCATGGAATAACAGAAACTTCCACACAGCTGTCCGTCTCTGTCACACACAGGAACCACCGCTCCATCTTCACTCTGCTGTTCTTTCTTCATTCGTTCATAATACGATGCATTTCTCGGAATGTAAAGGTCAAATTTTTCATCCAGGATCTGATTTGATATCTGTGCCAGTTCTTTGTTGTCCACATCCTCTGCACAGTTCTTCTGATTCATTATATATCCACGCAGTTTTTCAGTCTGCGCATCCTTCGTCTCCCAGACACGCTGATTCCCCCAGTAACGGTATCCAAAAGGCCCATAATAAGCCGGATTCGCCGGCATCAGGAAGGAAAACGGCTCACCATTTTTTCGTTCCTTCTGCAGCAATTCCTGCAGCAAACGCCACATACAGCCCTGTCGGCGGTACATCGGATCCGTAGCCACAGCCACCAGATAATGCACATCCGCTCTCTGTCCACAGCAGCTGACCGTGAACGGATTTGCATGAATCATGGAACAGATCTGATCCTGCTCTTCCATCACAATGATCTCATTGTCCCGACATTTTTCTTCATAATAATAATCCACAAATTTTGCAGTATCTTCCGGAAAACAGGTTTCGTAAAGCCCACGGCTTTTCCCTTTTTCCTCCTGCCTCAGATATCGCAGGCGCATATTTAATGGCAGCCTCCGCATCCTGGGCAACCGCCTTCACTGTCGCCCACGGCCACACTGTTTTCGTAAATCGTTGACAGCATGCAGACTGCATTTGCGGAAATTCCTTCCTCACGGCCGGTAAATCCCAGATGCTCTTCCGTCGTTGCCTTGACATTTACCTGGTTTTTCGCAATATGAAGGGTATCTGCGATTTTCTGCTCCATCTGCTCAATATACGGGCGGAGTTTTGGTTTCTGGGCGATCACAGTAGCATCGATATTTTCTATAATATAATGCTCCTGCTCCAGCAGATCTCCCACATGAGCCAACAGTTTCAGGCTGGAAATACCGCGGTATTTTTCATTCGTGTCCGGGAAATGTTTGCCGATATCTCCCAGCGCTGCTGCTCCCAAAAGCGCGTCCATAATGGCATGCAACAATACATCTGCATCTGAATGTCCCAGAAGCCCCAGACTGTGCGGAATCTCCACACCTCCCAGAATCAGTTTCCGTCCTTCCGTCAGTTTATGCACATCATAACCCATTCCAATTCTCATATGCGTATATGCACCTCTTTTCTTTTCTGATCATTGCCCTGCTGCAACCTTTCTGTCTGCTCAGAATCAGCACACATACAACAAGAGCCTATTTGGTTTTTAGTTTACCACACTTCGGCTGAAATTTCCATTGACTTACCGATTTTTTCTTTTTAATATTAATATGAGGTGATTTTTTGAAACTATCAGAAAAACAGAAAAAAATGATACAGGGAGCCATTGCCCCCACCATTGTCGCAACATTGATCTTTTTTGTGACATATTTCTTTTTCGGTATGGAAAATACAATGATCGGTCCTTTTGCGACCCTCTCCTTTCTCCGCTACCGGAATATGTGCAGCCATTATGAATGTCTGATTCGAAATTTTGCTGTGTACATGATCATGGCCGTGCTTTCTTTTCTGGCGGTCATCAATCTGCCGTTGTGCATTCTGATCAATGCTGTGGCACTGTTCTGGATTGCAGATCTGCTGATTGACGAATACAATCCGAATAATTATTTTCCGGCCGGCATGGCGCTGATTTTTTTTCAGATTGCTCCAATACATACCGTGACAGCACTTGGAAACCGTCTGCTTGCCCTGCTCGCATCCTTCGGAATCGTGTTTTTATTTGCATGGATCCTTTCCAGAAATAACGCCGGACAGAACCGCTTAAAATCTCTGATTGCAGAAGGTTTTTCGGTATGTGAAGATTTGCTGGCGCAAACCGGATACCTGGTGGGTGATACTGACAGGGATTCCAATATCCCTCATTCAGGAAACTTACATGCTTCTTCTGAAAAAAATTCGGCTATTTTCAATGCAAAAAGGAGTGCTTCTTCTTCAAAAGACGTTTCCGCTCTGCACAAACAGCTTTGTGAAATTAACCAGAAATGCAGTAAAGAAATCTATTCTGCCAACCGTGCAACTCTGCGGATGAAAGGCAAAACAAACTGGTACTGCCGTTTTGTCCTTGTATTTCAGATTTTAAATTATCTGACTGACCATGCCGAAGAAGAGGATAATCGCCTGAATGCGCTGAATATATATAGGAAATTTAAGGCTCAGTTTCAGGAAATTGAACCAACTTCCGATTACCGTCGGCTGAATTTCCGTGTCCGAAAACCAGATATTCGAAATATGCGTCTGCGTTTTGCCCTGCGGCAGGTAATTGTGCTGACTCCCTGCCTGGTCATTTCCTACCTGTGGCAATCCAACAATATCTACTGGCTGGTCATTTCCGTATTTTTCATGATGATTCCTTTTACGGAACACACGGTGCAGCGGGTGCGCCAGAGAGTGTTCGGAACCATGGCAGGCATTGTGCTGTGCTTTATCTTTTTTACGGTTTTCCCGGATTTTGGTTCCAGAGTAGTCATTATGACAGTAGCAAACTTTATGATTTATGCCGCGGATGGCTATGGTCCAACTGTTGCTTTTATCACCTGCTCTGCCCTGGCGCTGCAGTCTATTGACAGCAGTATTCCAATTGTTCTCGGGCAGCGTCTGATCTACACGCTTCTGGGTGGTGGAATTGCACTCCTTTCCAACCGGTGTGTTTTTCCAGTTCGTGTGACTAAGCAGATGCAGTATCTCTTTGATATGTTGCGCAGTCTGCGGGAACAGCTGACTGTCCTTGGGGAAAATACAACGCCTGGGGATGATTACAGACGTCATCAGATGGATCAGCTGATCATTAAATCATATCTGCTGTCTAACAGAGTGGAAGATCTGCAGGAGTCACTGCCGGAAATACAGAAGTTTTCCGGATTTGAGGATGCACGAAAACGGCATATGGGATTTTTGGCTGCGTATCTGGCGCAGTATATGGCATGACTTTTTTATTATGATGGAAAAAGTCGGGGATTTTTGAAATATTAGAAGAAAAACCTGGGGATTTTCTTGAAATATTAAAAGAAAAAGCCGAAGGATTTTTAAGGTGTTAACAGAGAAAAACCGGAGCATTTTGTCTTGTCCGCTAATAATCGCTTGCCAAGAAAAAATGCTCCGGTTTTTCTATTGTACTTTTTGAGTAATCCTCCTGCTTTTTCCAGGAAACTTTTCGAGAAATCCTCCAGTTTTTTCTATTGTTCTTTTTTGAAAATCCCCCGACTTTTTTCATTTACATATCATTCAAGTCGAACGCTCGTGAGACTTGGTGCGTGATTCTGGTCAGCGAACGCTGACATATTCTTATCAGAATCACTGCACATCTACACTTCGTTCCGGTCGGCGCAAAGCCATTGTCTCCCAGACAATGTGCGCCCTCGCGGAGCGTTTATCTCAGTCGGAGATTGTACTCCCACTGAGAAAGACTTGTTATTACTCACCACTTGCAGAAGTGGGAGTCTTCTCGACTGAGATAATCTAAAAATCATCTACAAAATGAACGCAAACGAATCAGCCTTCCACCAATAGTTTTCTATCTTATAACTCATGCTGATATAATTTCTGCTCATCCTGTATGACCACGGTTCCTGCACCGTCGATACTGAAGAATTCGATTGGAAGTACATGCTCGATTCTTCCATCCAGGATGTGGGCTCTGTTTACCCCCTGATGGACAGCATCCATGCAGTGGTTCAGATAGTCCATGAAGTCTTCCGGAAAGTGTCTTGTCTTTTTCAGTTCTTCTACCTGTTCAGCTGTGATGCGCGGATATACATCACTGCGTGTCTCATCAGTATAAATGCCCGGATAACGGGACAGGTAGATCAGTTTGTCTGCCTGCATTTTTACCGCGATTTCCAATGCGGTATCTTTCGGATCGATATACTCCATCTCGTTATCAATATCATTCGGTACGATAACCGGAATATAATCGTTGGCGATAGTCATCTGGAGTGTCTCAACATCTACACCACAGATCCCAAGTGCTTTTGTATCGCAAAGTTCCAGTAATTTTGCAATTCGTTTGTTCTCACGAAATTTATCCACGCCCATCGGTGTACGATGCACGACAATCGGAATAACTCCGATGCTTTTGAGCAGTACAATATCTTTCATCAGTTTCTTTTCCTGCATACCGGAAAGCCACTCTCCACAGTCATACTCGATAACAACGATCTTATGTACAAAGTCTCTGATGTACGGAAGTGCATCACACAGCACTGCCGCTTTATGTTCTATATTTTCCAAATAACGATTCATATCATCTTTACCCCATATTTTTTCATACTGTTCTATTTTACAGAACGCATTTTTTATTATACGCCAGTCACAAAAAACTCGCAAGTCTGCAAAACAAGGAAGCATGCTGCCACATAAAAAAACCTGCAGGAAAAACCTACAGGCATTTAGTAGCGAGAGGGGGATTCGAACCCTCGACACTGCGGGTATGAACCGCATGCTCTAGCCAACTGAGCTATCTC
>CAKRKO010000063.1 GCA_934358495.1 uncultured Eubacterium sp.
AGTGATTCTGAGAAGAATATGTCAGCTTTCGCTGACCAGAATCACGCACCAAGTCTCACGTGCGTTCGACTTGAACAAGCATATAGTGAAACATGCGACATTGAGTAATATCAGTGAGTGATTGCTCTGCATAGACGGCGGAGTTAGACAGGAGAGACACATGACAGAATTATCATTAATTGTACCATGCTATAATGAAGAACAGAATGTGGAGGCTTTCTATGCCAGATGCTTAGAAGTTTTTTTGCCGGAAACATTTGAAGTCGTTTTTGTAAATGATGGCAGTAAGGATGGCACATATAGAAAATTACAGATTTTACATGAGAAATACAGCAACATTCTGGTAGTGAACTTTTCCAGAAATTTCGGTAAAGAATCTGCCATTTATGCAGGATTGAAGTATGCCACCGGAACCTATATTTCTATCATTGACGCTGATCTTCAGCAGGATCCGGAAATTGTCCGGAACATGGTAAAAATTCTGGATGAAAAGCCGGAAGTGGATGTGGTTGCAGCTTTTCAGGCACAACGTCATGAAGGAAAGCTGATGGGATGGTGCAAAGATCGTTTTTACAAATTTATCAACCGTCTGAGTGAAGTGGACTTACGGGAAAATGCCAGTGATTTCAGAACGTTCCGTTCAAATGTGCAGGAAGCCTTACTAGGAATGCCGGAGTATTTTCGGTTTTCTAAGGGGTTATTTTCCTGGGTTGGATTTGAGACGGAATACATTCCGTACGAGGCGGCAGAGCGTTTTGCAGGTACGACGAAATGGAATTTTGCGAAGCTGTTTAAATACGCGATGGAGGGAATTGTGTCATTCTCTACCGTACCGCTGCAGATTGCAACATTTTGTGGGGCTATTGTATCTGCCATTGCTATTATTTACGCTATCATTATCATTGCACAGACACTCATCACGGGAATTGATGTGCCGGGTTATGCGACCACCATCGTTGTCGTGCTGTTTTTGGGTGGCGTGCAGCTTCTGGTGATGGGAATACTGGGTGAATATCTGGCGAAAACATATATTCAGGGCAAACATCGACCGGTCTATATTGCAAAAAATGTGTTAGAGAAAGAGACAGAAGCAGAAAAGGAGTGTTAAAGTGGAACAGAAAAAAGAAGATATATTTGATCGGCTGATGCATTTACCGGGGCTTCGGATATTTGAAAAAATTTACAAAAAAAACAAAGAGGTTTTGCTGTACTTGTTGTTTGGCGGACTGACCACTATTGTCAGTATCGGAACATTTGCATGGTTTAATGTGGGAATGCATATGAATGAATTGATTGCAAATGTGATTTCCTGGGTGTTTGCAGTTATATTTGCTTATGTGACAAATAAAATCTGGGTATTTCAGTCAGAAACATCAGGACTAGGAGCAGTGCTGAAAGAGATTGCCAAATTTTTCGGTGGACGTCTGGCAACCCTGGGAGTGGAAGAACTGATTCTGTTTGTATTTATTAGCTTATTGCACGGAAACAGCATGATTGTAAAGCTGATTGCGCAGGTTGTAATCGTAATTTTAAATTATATTATCAGTAAAATATTTGTGTTCGAAAATAAAATCAACGGATGAGAAATTGACATTGAATATCTGAGGTGATATAATTCCTCCCCGATGTAGAAACATATGACAGAAAATAAGAGATAGAAGGGGGAAGAATATATGACAGTATATCAGGAATTACAACTGAATCAGGCTGGATCGAAAGCAGTGATTCGTAGTTGTACAGATAAAAAAGAAAAAAGGCGGCATATAGCAATTTATTTGTTTAAAATTTTTATAACAATGGTATTCTGTATGGCAGTTGTTATTGGATTCAGCAAAATTTTTGGCAATGGCAACAGTATTGTAGGCGTTGTAGTGCTGCTTTGTGTGATGGCATTTCGGTTTGCTGATTTCGGCATCCGGACACCACATGCCATGGGAGCACTGGTGATCATGTTTGCAATTCTGACTTTTGGTCCCCGTCTGGCAAATGCCGGTGGACTGGCCCAGGAGTTTCTTGTGAACACGGTCTGCATTTTGATTTTGATGGTACTTGGCTGCCACAATGTGGTGATGTTTAACCACTCCACACTGCTGCTGAGTTATCTGCTTTTGTACGGTTATGATGTGACCGGAGAGTTGTACATTCAGCGACTGATCGCTATGGGAATCGGTGCAGCGGCGACATTGATCGTATATTACCGGAATCATCATAAAAAAGTTTATAAGCGAAGTTTGAAAGATGTTTTTCAGGAATTCGATATGCATTCTCTGCGTACAAGATGGCAGATCACCATGGTATTTGGCGTGACAACGGCTATGCTGATTGCCGGATTACTGCATATTCCGCGTCGGATGTGGATCGGAATCGCGGCGATGTCTATTCTGGTGCCGTTTCACGAAGATGCGAAGCAGCGTGCCAAAGCCAGAGTTCCGGGCAATATTGTTGGATGCTTCGTATTTCTGGCACTGTATTATTTCCTGCCACCGTCCATTTATAATTATGTAGGTGTGATTGGAGGAATCGGTGTGGGACTTTCCGCGACTTATGGATGTCAGGCAATTTTCAATACCTTTGGGGCGTTATCTATTGCTGTTGGAATCCTTGGATTGCCAGGGGCGATATTCTTCCGAATTTTTAATAACTTTTTTGGAGCTGTGTATGGAGTGATTTTCGAGCGTGGCTTCGGAAGGGTACTGGATCGGGTTTCGGTGGCTTCCCGGGAAACTTCGGCTTAAGAGAGGGGATATTTAAAGCGAAATCGGAGAATCTTTCTGCGACAGCTAGACGTTCACTACCCTCGTTTTGCTTCGGTTTTATCGCGCTCGTTCCAAACTCCTATAAAAGCTGGTCGTTTCCCACTCGCGCAAAACTCGCAAAACTCAGTCGTTTACTTAATCGCTTGCCGCAGAAAGATTCTCCGATTTCGCCATTTAAGTTATCATTATTTTCCGTTAGTTTACTTAGTTGAAAATATGTGTGGCACAACATAAGGGTAAACAGTGAGGTTTAATTTCATAACGTAGAGAAGAAGGGGCTCTGGTTATTTTTCTCGGCAAGCGATTGTTAGCTGACGAGACAAATAACCAGAGTCCCTTTTTATAACCCTACATACTAAAACACACAATTACCCGGAACGATTAACGATGAGCCGTCCGGAACGTCACGAAGCGGAAGTGTCCGTCGAGTTTTTCACCAACGATTCCAATTACTTTTCCCATAGTGAAAGCTGCCAGTACTGTTCCGATGCCAAGACCTTTGATATGTCCGATTCCAATGAATGTGATCAGTGCTGTCGTTATCAGACAGATGACATCAAAGGAAATTTTTACTTTTGAGTATTTAAAGTTTTTGATGGCAGACAATTCCCGCGGAAAGAGATCTGTCGGAATGATCGGCAGTCCGCAGCGATTGGATAGTGCGATTCCAAGGCAGAGTAGCAGATAGCTGATCACAAAGTAAAGGATACGCATTGGAATGTTGTAAGGTAACATACCAATCCAGCTTTTGTAAAAATCCAGCATCATACTGAATGCAAATCCTACGACAAAGCTCAGAAGATATTCCAGAACAAAACGTTTGCGTAAAAGCATCAGGGATGTGATCAGTATTGCCTGAAAGATGTATGTCCATGTTCCGAGAGAAAGGAATGGAAATACTTCGGAAAATGCGTAAGGTACACTGGAAATGGCAGAAATTCCGGAGCCGGAATAAAGCATCAGCACCACGCCGAAACTGTTCATTATAATTACCAGAAGCAGGGCTAATTCCCCGCAAAAAATATGTCTTTGATCCTGCGAATATGTATCATCCATAGTGAATCGTGCCTCCTGATTAGATTTCTATTTTTTATCCGTACTGGTGTCAGCTTATGCTGAAAAAACATGCGTCAGATTTCGAGGATGTCTGACTTGAAATTAACTGCATACAGAGTTTAGCACCAAAAATAGAAGTATTCAAGTCTCTGTTAGATCACTGGAAACAAATTAATGCATTCGCCGAAATTCCAGTGGTGTCATACCGGTTGCTTTTTTGAACATGGAAATAAAATGACTGGTATCAGAAAAGCCGGTCATGCTGGCAATGTCCTGCACTTTCAGGTAGGAGTTGATCAGTAAAAGTTCTTTCGCTTTGTTGATACGGTGCATTGTCAGATATTCATACACAGAGCAGGAAAAAAAGCGTCGGAATAAACGGGAAAGGTATTGCGGTGAGACAAATACTTTTTCACTTAGCGCCTTCGCGGTCAGATCTGAAGCAAAGTTTGTTTCTATTTCCTGCACAACGGGTGTGATATAGCGTTGATAAAGTGGATCCTGCATGTGGGTCGGTCCGTTGACGCAGTCCGTAAAGTTTAGCAGTAGGTTATAGCAGTTGACAGACAGAAATTTGCTGTCCTGCTGACCATGTGCGGCAATCTCATCTACACAGGTGGCAATCTGAGCAGCAATCTGCTGCCCCTGTTCTTTTTCAATCCAGATGACATTTCTGTTTTGTACCATTGCAGAGATACTTGATTCTAGTGTTCCGGTAAAGGTAGCAAAAGCGTTGATCCATAGTTCAGATTTCTTTTTGTAAGAATGTGGAATGGAAGGCGCGATGAGAAAACCTTCATTTTCACGCAATTCGTAAATGTTTCCCTGAATCTCAATCTGTCCGCATCCGGATTCTGTCTGCAGATAATGGTAATGCGGATAACCTTCCGGACGGCAGGTTTCTTCTTCAATCCAGTGATTTCCGATGGAGTCAAACATAAACGGTGCACTTACGGGTGTGTTTCTGAAATAAATTGGCATAATATTCTCCTGAAAAGTAAAGTGGTATCTGATCAGTGTTTTTATAAAGCAAATATCGACAGCAATAGTTGTTTGACATAGATACTGATGATAATATTTGTTTCAAAATGTTATATTTTTTAGCGAAACATATTATACACCTATAGAACAAAATCTGCTATACTAAATATACTTAGAGCAGTAGAGAATACGATTTATCAGGAGGAGGAAATAATGAAACAGTTTGATTACGCAATGGTAAAAGATCCGGAATATTTTCGTGATGGTCGTCTGGATGCACACTCCGATCATATGTATTATGCAACTGAGGAGGAAGCATGTGATAAAGAGACATCCTATCGTGAGTCTCTGAACGGACTCTGGAAATTCCAGTATGCGAGAAATTATGAGGGCGCGATCCCGGGATTTGAGACAGAGGAATATTCCTGCAAAGACTGGGAGGACATTTATGTACCGGCTCATATCCAGATGGAAGGCTACGATGTACCGCAGTACGCAAACGTGCAGTATCCATGGGAAGGACATGAGGACATTCATCCGGGCGAGATTCCGACACATTTTAATCCGACAGCAAGTTATGTAAAATATTTCACTGTTCCGGAGCAGATGAAAGGCAAACGTTTATTTATTTCTTTCCAGGGCGCAGAGAGTGGAATTGCTCTGTGGCTGAATGGAAAATTTGTGGGATACAGTGAGGATTCCTTTACGCCGTCTGAGTTTGAACTGACCGAGTATGTAAAAGAGGGCGAAAATAAACTGGCAGCGCAGGTATTCAAATGGACTGCCAGCAGCTGGTGTGAGGATCAGGATTTTTACCGTTTTTCCGGTATTTACAGAGATGTATATCTCTATACTGTTCCGGAAGTTCATGTAAATGACCTTCGCATTCGTGCAATTCCGGAAGAGTCACTGACAAGAGCAACCCTTGAATTAATGACAAAAACATGGGGAAGCGGAACATTAAAGATTCTTCTCTCCAAAGACGGTGAAGTAATTCTGGAAGATAGCAAAAAGATTTCCGATGAGGATACATTTACATGGAGAGTGGATGCTCCGGTACTTTGGAGTGCAGAAGATCCGCAGTTATATGATCTGGAACTGACTGTATCCAATGCAAACGGAAACGTGCAGGAGATCATTCCGCAGAAAGTCGGATTCCGTCGTTTTGAAATGAAAGACGGTATCATGACGTTGAACGGAAAACGTATCGTATTTAAGGGTGTAAACCGTCATGAATTCAGCTCCGTTACAGGAAGACATGTGTCAGAAGAGGAACTGCGTAAGGATCTGACCACCATGAAGTTAAATAATATCAATGCTATCCGTACCTGCCATTACCCGGATATGTCCAAAATTTATGAGCTGTGTGATGAATATGGTTTGTATATGATTGATGAGACCAATCTGGAGTCCCACGGTTCCTGGGATGTCGCTGAGATGACCAAAGACTTTACATATACTGTTCCGTATAACAAACCTGAGTGGCTGGGAATGATGCTGGATCGTGCAAATTCCATGTATCAGCGTGATAAAAATCATCCGGCTATCCTGATCTGGTCCTGCGGTAATGAGTCTTTTGGTGGAAAAGATATTTTTGAAATGTCGCAGTTATTCCGCAGCGAAGATCCGACCAGACTGGTTCACTATGAAGGTGTCTTCCATGATCGCAGCTATAATGACACCAGTGATATGGAAAGTCAGATGTATCCGTCTGTAGAAGCAATCAAGGAGTTCCTCGCAAAAGATAACAGCAAACCGTTCATCTGCTGTGAGTATACCCATGCGATGGGAAATTCCTGCGGTGCAATGCACAAGTATACAGATCTGACCGATACAGAGCCGAAATACCAGGGAGGCTTTATCTGGGATTATATCGATCAGTCTATTTACAAAAAAGACCGTTATGGCAAAGAATTCCAGGCATATGGCGGAGATTTTGGCGAGCGCCCGACCGACTATAATTTCAGCGGAAACGGTATCGCATACGGCGGTGACCGCGAAGCTTCTCCGAAAATGCAGGAAGTAAAATTCAACTACCAGAACATTACAGCTAATGTAAGCGAAGATAAAGTGACTGTTATTAACAAAAATCTGTTTGTAAATACAGATACTTTTGATGCAAAAGTAACGCTGGCAAAAGGCGGAAAAGTTGTTTGTACAAAACCACTGACAACTGCAGTTGCACCGTTAAGTGAGGAGACCTATGATCTTCCGATTGCAAAACAGGAGCGTCCGGGCGAATATACTGTAACGGTATCTTTCCACTTAAAAGCTGATACAGTATGGGCGAAAGCAGGACATGAGGTAGCATTCGGTCAGTATGTATATCAGGTAGAAAAAGCACTGGTTGCATGCACAGATGAAATAGAAGTTATCCGTAGCACACATAATATCGGTATCCGCGGAGCGCATTTTGAAGTATTATTCTCTGTATTAAACGGAGGTCTGGTTTCTTATAAATATGCAGGTCGTGAGATGATTGAGTCCATTCCAAAGCCAAACTTCTGGCGTGCACCGATCGATAATGACTGTGGAAACCTAATGCAGATGCGTTATGCTCAGTGGAAGATTGCAAGTATGTATCTGAATTTCAAAGATTATCGCGATGGTATTTATGTAGGTGGACATCAGCCACAGCTTGAAGTAAAAGAGCATTCCGCAGTGGTATCTTATACTTATGTAATGCCGACGACTCCGATGGCAGAGTGTCATATTTCCTATGAAGTATTCGGCGATGGACGTGTAAAAACAACCCTTACATATGATCCGGTCAAAGAGCTGGGCGATATGCCGGAATTTGGTGTGATGTTCAAGTTCAATGCAGATTACGATCATGTAGAGTGGTACGGACTGGGTGAGGCTGAGACTTATGCAGACCGTAAGCATGGTGCAAAACTTGGTATTTACAAAAATATGGTAGCTGACAACATGGCTCGTTACATGGTTCCGCAGGAGTGTGGTGCAAAAGAAGAAGTCCGCTGGGCGAAAGTAACAGACCGCAAAGGACGCGGAATGTTATTTGAGATGGATCCGGCAAATGGTCCAATGATGTTCTCTGCACTTCCATATACACCACATGAGATGGAAAATGCAATGCATCCATATGAACTTCCGGAAGTTCATTACACGGTAGTACGCGCGGCAAAAGGCCAGATGGGAATCGGTGGTGATGACAGCTGGGGTGCACGTACTCATGAGGAATATCTGCTTAACACAGATGAAAAGATGACATTCAGTTTCGTATTTAAAGGGTTATAAAAATTCTTTGTTTCCTTATTAATTTAATGTGAATCAACGGTAGGTTGTGAAAAAGGTCTCCGTCAATTTTGTCTCCGCAGCTAGTAATCGCTTGCTGAGAAAAAATTGTCGGAGACCTTTCTTCTACGTTACAATGCTATCCGAATGTTGATTGTTATTTTTGTAAAAATGGTGATGGACGTTTATATTGTTAATGTATGAGACGTAGATGAAAAAAGTTTTTATTATATATTGTTTAGTTGAAAATGTAACACTGACTGCTTGTTTTGTGAAAGTTTAGTAAATTAGAAAAATACAAATGATAATAAAATTGGAAAAATAATGTAACGTTTTTGATTCCATGGGGTCTAATTTATAGAAAACAAAATCATGATGAAGTTTTTGGGGGTGAATACAGATGAGTGAACATGAAATCAGTCAGGATATCCTGATCGCAGAGTATGAAGCAGTATATTATTATGTGTTATCACTTTGTCATAATTCATCCGAAGCAGAAGATATTACACAGGAGACTTTTTGCAGGGCGTTGTATAAAAAGACGGAGTTCAAGGGGAATTCCAGTATTTATACGTGGTTGTGTGCCATTGCCAGAAATATCTGGTTGAAGAAGATCAAAAAAGAGAAACGCAATGTGTCGGATGAGGTTCTTTTCAGGGAATTGGAGTGGAACGGTGAGACAGTTGAGTCAATGATCATAAATCAGGAGACGCTGAAATCCATTCACAAAATTCTTCATACAATGGACGAACCGTACAAAGAGGTGTTTTCCCTGCGGACGTTTGGAGAACTTCCATTTCGGGATATTGCAGATTTGTTTGGAAAATCAGAGAGCTGGGCGAGAGTGGTGTATTATCGGGCAAAGCAAAAAATATTAGATCAATGGAAGAAAGAAGGTGGCTTTTAGTGTCTGAGAACAATAAAATCAATGAGATTTCCTGTGATATGGTTCAGGATTTGCTGCCATTGTATCAGGACGAACTTCTTCGTGATACGACAAAAGATGCAGTGCGTCAGCATTTAGAGCAGTGTTTCGCGTGTAGAAGCATATATGAAAAGTTAAAAATGCCTGTTGTTTTGGAGAAAAATGAGACCAAGCAAAGTGCGGACCGGTTCCAGGCTATGGTGAAAAAGAACCGGAAAGCTGTGGAAAGTAAAATAGCTGTCGGCTGTGTGATTTCTGCAGTATCTGCAATTGTTTTCTTTTTCGTAGTATTTTGTGTACCTGTCATTCCTTCAAATGAAAGTAATATGAGAGTCAAGGATGTATATTGCGTGAATGAGGACGGAGTGCAAAAAGTATATATAAATTGTCAGTGGCCGGATAGCAGGAGAAGTGCAATTTACAGACCTTCATTTGTATTGAACGAAGATGGTTCTGCAACGATGAAGACTGCAAGAGAGTATAAGTTGACCATAGCGGACAAAGTGAGCGGTCGTGCGGAAACTTACGATAATGAACTTTATGGAAGTGCATATGTGGAATTGGATACGCCGTGTAAAAGCATTATTTATGATGGAAAACAGATATGGTCAGAAGAAGACTATGGCAGAGAAACACCGGAATTTGTCTATGATTGGAAGGAAGTTCAGGATTGACAGAAGTAAATGGAGAGAGTAGAATACGATTAAAAATGAGTTCCATTTTGTTGATTGAAAGAGGAATCGTATGATAGGGTTTAGTATAATAACATGGTTTATCGCTGTTATCATGATGTGCTTGAGTATTTTTTTACTGAAAGGAAATTATACTTTTGTTCATGGGAAAGTATTTGATAAAATAAAGGATAAAGCGGGATACGCAAAACGTCTTGGAAAACCAGTTTTATTCCTGGCAGTTGGAATTGCAATTTCCGGAGTGATTGCTGTTGCGTTGTCGCAGGAATATGCTATGACGGTTGTAATCATCTTCTTGTTATTAGTGGTGGCAGTAACGATTGGTCTGTTTTACCGAGTAGACAAATATTTTCGAAAATCCCTGTCTGAATAAAAATTGAAAAACATTACGGCTCTTTCCTGCCACCGGGTAGGAAAGGTAAGCGTCAGAATTTCTATCGTTAGGTCTGAGAAGATAGGAATCCTGGCGCTTTTTGTTTGTGAGACGGATAATTCCATAATGGCTGTAAGGGATATTGACCATAAATATATTGTAGCAAAAGAGGAGTGAAAAAACGGGCATGAGTAATCCGATTACATGTTTAACAAAAAAGGAATGGGGAATCTGGATGGGAGCATTGCTGATTATCGTGGTATCAAATATTTTTTCGGCAAATGTTAACGTGCTGACGCTGGTTGCTTCATGTGTTGGTGTTACATCTCTGATCATTGCGGCAAAAGGAAATGTATGGTCTCAGATTTTGATGATCCTGTTCAGCATTCTTTATGGAATCATCTCCTGGCAGTTTCACTATTGGGGAGAAATGCTGACCTATCTTGGAATGACAATGCCGATGGCTATCTGGTCAACAATCACATGGATCAGAAATCCGTCCGAAAGTGGAAAAGAAGTTGAGATTCAGCAACTGACGAAGAAACATGTATTTCTATTGGTTACCAGTACTACCGTTATTACAATTTTATTTTTCAAGATATTAGCTGTATTGGAAACACCAAACATTGTATTCAGCACGATATCGATTACAACAAGTTTTCTTGCCGCATCATTGACAATGCTGCGTTCATCCTATTATGCAGTCGGATACGCTGCAAATGACATTATACTGATTGTGCTCTGGATTATGGCAACCATAAAAGATCCATCCTATTTTTCCGTAACGATTATATTTACGATATTTTTCTTTTTTGATTTATATGGTTTCGTCAGCTGGAGAAAAAGAGAGACAGCGGTAAACGTAAATTAAAGAGAGCAGGGTATTTTTTCCTGGCAGGCGATTGTTAGCCGCCGGGACAAAATACCCTGCTCTTTTTTCACAACCTACAGTTTAGCCACGAAAGAAGCTAATCAACGCTTTCCAGACCGTACAGCGCTGCCCCCAGTGCGCCCACAATTTCCGGCTCTTCGGAAATAAAAAGCGGTGCCTTCAACTGTTCTTCCAGAACCTTTACCACGCCCGGATTTTTGGCTACACCACCGGTCATCATATAACCTGGTTCGAGTCCGACCCGGCGCATCAGTGAAATTGCTTTCGCGGCGATGGCCATATGGATACCGTGAGCAATATCGGAAGTTTCTTTATTCTGGGCAATCAGCGAGATAACTTCCGATTCTGCAAACACGGAACACATGCTGCTGATCTCAATATTTTCTGTGGATTTCAGAGACAACGGTCCAAGTTCTGAAATGTCTACTTCTAATGTCCGTGCCATCATTTCCAGAAAACGACCGGTTCCGGCAGCGCATTTATCGTTCATGACGAAATCTGTCACATCCCCTTTTTCATTCAGATGAATGGCTTTGCTGTCCTGACCGCCGATATCAAGAATCGTGCGGATTTCCGGATTCAGATAATGCGCACCTTTTCCGTGACAGCTGATTTCGGTCACGTTTTCATCTGCAAACGGAATGCTGACACGTCCGTATCCGGTAGATACGATCTTGGTCAGATCCGAGCGCTGCAGGTTTGCTTTCTGTAAAATTCCTTCTAAAATGCGCTGTGCGCTTTCACTGCTTTTTGCTCCGGTGCGGATGACCGCGGAGGCAATAATCTCACGATTTCCGTTTAAAATAACGGCGTTTGTGGAGGTGGAACCGCTGTCAATTCCCATGACATAGACAGGTGCAGCTGGCGTGTTAACTGTTTTTTTATTTGCAGTATCGGAAATAGTGTCTTGTGTTTCAATAGGACAGTTTTCCAACTGCTGTCGTTTATTTATAAATAACATAGCTTCTCCTTTTTGGGCGCGCAGGGATTCTAAAAATGCCTCCAGTCGAGTTAAAATCTGGCCGCCGCACTGAGCGGTAGCATCGGTTTCGATTTTTAGCATCGGTAAGCTGGATGTTTCATGCAGTTTGGTATATTCGTAAGCGTAAATATCACAGAATTTAACTGTATGGTAAACGATACCGTCAATGCGATCCTCATAGGCTTCCAGAATGCGCTGGCGGTTGGATGCGGCAGCCATACGCATGCAGGGAAGCTGATCCAGCAGGGCACGTGCATAGGCAGGCAGAATCTGATCAGAATCCAGGTCATAGCTGCGTTGAATGCCGGTGCAAGTTAAATCCAGTGTGATCTCTGCCTGATGATCGGTGATAAGCTGACGGATCTCACTGCCCGGACGGGCACCGACAAGGGCAATATGAATCCCATGCATTGGTGTATTGGCAGCCAGGCTATTGGTTGATGTCGCACGCTTTTTACAAATTTCCAACAACTTTTGCTCCGAAAATGTTTTTCCGGAAAATGCAGCATAGACCTCAATGAGTTTCTGCAGCTGTTTTGTATAAAGTGTCACAGCAAAGTCATTGATCTTACGCGGCAGATCCAGACAGAAAAAAAATTTATCCGGAAACTGCTGACACAAAATGTCATACAGGCGGCGGGAACTGTCGCAGCAGGAGGTAAAGATCATACCCTCATAATCCTGTTTCTCAAATTCTTCCAGTACTGCTTTGGAAAAAGAACACATATTTGGATGCATCAGGGCATCTGCCTGAGTGAAATTCGTTACATGCGGTTCCAGACAGACAAGCTCTGTGCCGAAAGCCTGCATCAGTTCTTCCGGGACATATTTACAAAAATAAGCCAGCATTATGTCTCCTCCTTTCGCTGCTTTAGTACTTCTAAAAATGCTTCAAATCGGGTACGGATCTGCCCGTCGTGGCTGTTTCTGCGGTCCATGCCGTCTCCATCCAGAATCAGGAGCGGAATGTCTTTTTTATCCAGTTCTTCTTTTAACAGCATGATACCGCCGGAGGACTGTTTGCAGCCCCAGTGACAGAAATTGATGACACCGTCAGACTGCAGATCCTTTGCAAGTTCCGATACCAGTTTGGCTTTTCGTGCATAAGGACTGTTATAGACATTGAGGATCATTTTGTCTGCCAGTGCTTCCAGTGGATGTTCAGTATCCAGCTGTGTACGGTAATCCAGATTCATTTCGATTGCCTGAATCTGATAATTGGCAGTCAGATTAAAGTATTCCTTTAACGTTTCCTGATAATAAGGCAGCAGGTGAACCCAGAGGATATTGGTGCCGTGAAATTCCGGTGCGGCAGCGGTTTCTGTTTCCATTTGCTGATAAAAATGCAGGATTTCCGGTGTACCGATGTTTATATGTGATGCAAAAAGCATATACATCTGCATCGTCAGTGTAGATGGATAATGATGTGTTTGCAGATTTTTTAAGCAGCGTTCATAACAGGCTTTGGATTTATTTTCACGCTGAAGAACCGGAACAAGTTCTTCTTCTCGAAATTTTTTATGGAAGGTATCTTCCAGCATTGTAATCAGTTCTTTTAACTGCTCTATGACATATTCTCTGGCACCTGGCGTATTGTATTGCGGGACATCGATCAAAAACGACGGCACGTGATGCTTTTCGGACAGATGTCGGAAGGTGTTAATGTTTCCGTCGCAAATGGTAGAGGTCGTTACGGCAAATGCTGCCGGCGGGATGATACCACTGTCGATGGCACCGATGAAGTTTTTGTGATAGGAGCACAGTGTGGATGCCAGACCTTCATTTTCAGCGTAATCCAGAAAATAGTCCTCGATAGTGAAACCGGATAAAAAAGAGGACAGAGATTCGATGGACAGACTGTGCAATCCAAAGCATTGCAACAGCTCTACCGGGGCAAAAATATTTGCCCAGACAGAAGTCTCCGGATGCTTTAATGATTCCAGAACATCTCCAACCGCATAGGTATTTAAATACTGGTAAGCGCCGGGCATTCTTTTGTCTGCCAGATGCTTACTGCGAAACTGCTCTAGTGCCAGACCCGCTTTGATCATGCGAAAGGCAGCCAGCGGATGGTCAGGAGCATATTTTTTTATGATATTTCCATAAGTACGAATTACTTCCATTAATTAGTGTTCACCTCAGTTGAAATTGAGACTTCCACTTTAGCACATAGTGAGCAATAACAAATCTTTTCCAGTGGGAGTGTTGCAATTTCTTCAAAATTTTTTCATAAAGTTCATTCTGTTTTTTCGATAGCATTTTACAGGAAAACCGGAAAAAAGGCAAGATGACGGATAATTAGCCGATATGTGTGAAATGCAGATAGAATTTGAACGCAGAATAAGCATTTCCCCGCTTCAAGTGCGTAGAGCACTAATCGGTGGGTAGGGGGATGCTTATGTCAGTGGGAGTTAAAAAGCTCCCACTGACAGGTAGCAAAGCGACTGCGTTCATGAGCAAGTAGCGAAAGCGGATTGAGAATTTCCGCTTTACTGTAAATCAGTCAGACTTACAACCATTTAAGAAAAATTTAACTGTAAACACAGGAATGGTTATGGTAAACTATAAGAAATATGAAATGATTCAGAGTCAGATGGATAAATGTTTTTTGTGTAAATCCGTAAATTTATTTGAACGCAGAATAAGCATTCCCCCGCTTCAAGTGCGTAGAGCACTAATCGGTGGGTAGGGGGATGCTTATGTCAGTGGGAGTTAAAAGCTCCCACTGACAGGTCGCAAAGCGACTGCGTTCATGAGCAAGTAGCGAAAGCGAATTGCGAATGTCCGCTTTACGGAAAATCATATAGAGATGGCTGTGAGTTTATATAAAATATAGAAGGAGTTTTAGCAATGGAAAAATCAAAAGTTTATTTTACATCCTTTAAGACAAGTTTTACCGAAAATCTGATGCAGAAGCTGGCGCGTCTGGTCAAGACCGCAGGCATCGAGACTATCGATTTTCAGGATCATTATGCAGCGATTAAAATTCATTTTGGCGAGTACGGAAATCTGGCATTTCTTCGCCCGAATTATGCGAAAGTCATTGCAGATATCGTAAAGGAGCAGGGTGGAAAAGCCTTCCTGACAGACTGCAATACATTATATGTCGGAAGCCGTAAAAATGCGGTGGATCATCTGGAGACAGCTTACATGAACGGATTTACTCCATATGCAACCGGATGTCCGGTCATTATCGCAGACGGACTGAAAGGTACGGATGAGGTACTGGTTCCGGTGGATGGTGAATATGTCAAAGAAGCAAAAATCGGTCGTGCACTGATGGATGCAGATATTCTGATCTCACTGACCCATTTCAAAGGACATGAGGCAACCGGTTTTGGAGGTGCCATCAAAAATATCGGTATGGGCGGCGGCTCACGTGCAGGTAAGATGGAACAGCACAGTGCCGGAAAGCCATATGTACGGCAGAGAGTCTGCGTTGGATGTGGTATGTGTACAAGAGTGTGTGCCCATGATGCAATTACTATTGAAGAACACAAGGCACAGATCGACCATGATAAATGTGTGGGCTGTGGAAGATGTGTCGGTGTCTGTCCGAAGGATGCAGTGACACCGGAATATTCCGAATCAAATGATATCTTAAATTGCAAAATGGCAGAGTATACACTGGCTATCTGCAAAGATCGTCCATGTTTTCATATTTCACTGATCTGTGATGTGTCACCAAACTGTGACTGTCATTCAGAAAATGACCGTCCGATCATTCCGAACGTTGGAATGTTAGCTTCTTTTGATCCGGTAGCACTGGATATGGCATGTGCCGATCTGTGTAATCAGCAGCCGGTACTTTCAAATAGTGTGTTGGCAGAAAATATGGAGCAGCACAAGCATGAACATGGGGACTGTAATTGTGAACATGGACATGATCATTTTTATTACAATCATCCGGATACCAACTGGAGAAGCTGCATCGAGCATGCAGTAAAAATCGGACTTGGTACAGATCAGTACGAACTGATCGAGGTATAGAGATTAGAATCTGAAGAACAGAATGTTTTAACAAGAGTTAGCAAGAATTCTCCTTCCTCTACAGGTGGGAGATGAATTGCAAAATAAATGCAGAAAGTACGTATAGAACGCTTGTTCTGCATAAGGGGATATAGTATAATATAATCAGTCGGAACGATGGAAAGCGAGGCTGATCATATGGAAAAAATAACGCATAATATAGCTTACCGTTTTCGGATATATCCAACCGGAGAACAAGAAATATTGCTTGCAAAAACATTTGGCTGCTGTCGTTTTTTATATAATCAGATGTTGAATGATAAGATACGGGAATATGAAGCAACGAAAAA
>CAKRKO010000064.1 GCA_934358495.1 uncultured Eubacterium sp.
TTCTTTCAGAATTTTTTGCATGAAACCTTCTGCACCAAGCTTCAGGAATTCGTCACGGGCACCATATACTGGTTTAGTCTGATCCAACTTCGGAAGCACACGGTTTTCATAGTGCGGTTTCTGACCTTTCTGGGAGTTGACAATACGATCACCGATGAATTCAATAATCTTGGTTGCACGGTCCTGACTTTGTGTGAGCTGGAACAGCTCCGGTGTTTCCTCAATGAAGGTAGTATAGCATTTTCCGGCAACGAAGGTCGGATGATGCAGCACGTTGATCAGGAACGGAATATTTGTCTTTACGCCACGGATACGCATTTCCTGTAATGTACGGATAGATTTGCGAACAGCACCGGCAAACGTACGGTCGTGGGAGATTGCTTTTACCAGAAGGCTATCATAGTAAGGTGAGATGACAGCTCCTGTGTAGGCATTACCACCATCCAGACGGATACCTTTTCCAGAACCGGAGCGGTAAACAGTGATTTCACCGGTATCTGGCATAAAGTTATTTGCAGGATCCTCAGTGGTGACACGAGTCTGGATGGAGTAACCATCGCAGTGAACATCATCCTGAGATTTGATGTTGATTTCATCAGAATCAAGCGGATAACCTTCGGCTACCAGAATCTGGGACTGAACCAGATCAATATTTGTAATTTCCTCGCTGACCGTATGTTCCACCTGGATACGAGGATTCATTTCGATAAAATATGGGTTGTTATCTGCATCAACCAGGAACTCCAGAGTACCTGCATTGCGGTAGCCAACTGCTTTGGAAAGACGGATCGCAGAGTCGAAAATGATCTGACGGGTCTCGTCCGGGATAGAGAATGCAGGTGCATATTCTACTACTTTCTGATGACGGCGCTGTACGGAACAGTCACGATCATACAGGTGAACAACATTTCCGTAATTATCACCTAAAATCTGAACTTCAATATGCTTTGGTGCACGCAGATATTTCTCTATGAAGATCTTGTCATCACCAAAAGCTTTTTTGGATTCATTTTTTGCTTCGTTAAATTCTTTCTCCAGATCTTCCATAGTATTTACGATACGCATACCACGTCCGCCACCACCGTTGGAAGCTTTCAGCATAATAGGAAAACCAACTTCTGCTGCGATTTTTGTCGCTGTATCAATATCTTTGATTGCATAATCAACACCAGGAATAATCGGTACCTGAGCATCGATTGCCATTTTTTTAGAAGAAATTTTGTCACCCATTGCATTCATGATCTGGCTGGAAGGGCCGATAAATACAATGCCGTTTCGCTCACAGGCATCTACAAAATCTGGATTCTCTGACAAAAATCCATAACCTGGATGGATAGCATCTACATTTGCTGCCAGTGCGATCTTGATGATGGTATCAATATCGAGATAGGCATCGATTGGTCCTTTTTCCGGATTCAGCGGATAAGATTCATCCGCTTTGGAACGGAAGAGTGCATAACGGTCTTCCTTAGAATAAATGCTGACGGTTGTGATTCCAAGCTCGTTTAAGGCTCGGAATACACGAATGGCGATCTCACCACGATTTGCTACCAGAACTTTTTTGAACTTTCTGATCTGTACCTGATTATTCATGTGTTATACTCCTTTATTCAACAAATGATTATAAAAAAATTCCCCTTAGTGCCTGAACTGTGGCACCATGACTAAAAGTATATGGAAATTGAAAGAAAAATGCAAGAGGAAAAACAAAATAATTCAAAAAAGTGCAAAAAAATGATAATGTTAAATAAATAACGAGTTAAAATGCAGGAAAAGATTCTAAATGATGCAAAAACAAGACGACAATTGTATATTATGCAAGATTTACTGCAAGGTAGTAAAGCGGCGAGGTCATAGAAAATGCATGGAACGATGATGAAAATGCAAAAGATATGTTGATGTGCAATCCTGCCAGCTTACGCTGGTCAGAATCACAAACCAAGTTTCATGCGCGCTCGATGTGAAATGTGCATTATAAGATGATCAGAGGCTGACGATATTCATTCTTCCGTTGAATTTTGTTTTTTGAAAAAAGCATATGATTGTACAGATCGCTGGCATAAACATCAAGATCGAGAAGATTTTGCTGTTCAGGTGTCAGTGTCTGACGTTCTTTTGCAATTTTGCGCAGCAGCGGAATCTGACTGTGCTCCTGCAATTCCTTTAATAAAGGCGAAGCATCCTTTCGAAAACCAAGAATGCGGGCATATGGTGCATAATGACAGTTTTTTGCAGCAGCCAGAAGTTCTGCATCAATGCCGAGGAAGGAATGCAGCAGATGACGACTGATGGCTGTATATGTCTGGTTTTTCGTTTTTAAATCTGATACAAACTCAGACCAGCAGGTGAAAGATTCTAATTTATTTACAATACGCTGTTCCAAATCGGTATAATCGCTATCTGAATCAGAGGAAGCCGAATGCATGAACTTGCGGCGAAGTTCATAATATAACAGATCAGAAAAATCATCTTCCTGCAAAAAAGCATGGTTTTTATGCGCGATCAGCAGCAGTTCACGAACGGAATCAGGAACCGTGTGTGTCAGCATTTGATTCAGCGCTTCGGAATCAGTTTTCTGGCAGGGATTGTCCTGAAAAATAAATTTGCGCAGGGCAGAAGCACTGGCAAGTTCAGTATCTGTATCGGCATCGTGATAGCCTGCTCCGGTTCGGGTAACGACAGATGGTTTCAATTTAAGGCTGTGTCGATGAATTGCTTTCATATATTCGATAGCAAGGATGTTGTTTGGTGATCCGAGCAGCTGTTCAAACTGAGCAAGTGTATCATTTATTGAACCAGAATCTAGCTGTTGAAGACAGTTAAGGGCAGCCTTTGCCCGGGCAGCCGGAAAACTGCATCCGCACTTCAATTCCTGCTCCAGATATTTTTGAAATGCAGGTGGTTCAGCAGCAAAAAAGTCAGCTAATCTGCCAAGCAGGTCAATATCAGAAGCAGTATCTGCTTCTGCCCCAAAACTGATATGGGATACCACACCGAGTTTATCCAGCAGGCAGACACCTCCCAGGGCAAAAGATTCCGCACTGGAAGTGGCAGCAATTACAGGCAGTTCAATGACAAGGTCTATGCCATTTTCAAGAGCCATTTTTGTCCGGTCATATTTATTTACCAGAGCCGGGGCACCACGTTGGACAAAGTTACCGCTTATGACAGCGATACAGTAATCGGCGTTCGTATTTTTTCTTGTTTCTTCTATATGAAAAGCATGTCCGTTGTGAAACGGATTATATTCTGCGATAATTCCTGTGACATTCATTGTGCCTGATACTCCTGAATCTGTAAAATTGTTTGTCATGCAGCCAAAGTGATGTACGTAACAATGCAAACATGCAATCTGTACGTTATTATAGAAAAAAGCATAGCATGAAACATGCAGAAAAACAAACAAATTTGCGTGGAAAGCAGAAGAAATTTGACTTTTTTGATAAAAATTAGTGTATGAAAACAGATGCAAGAGAAAAAACTTACAAAAAACCATCTGGTAACCTCTTGCGAAACAGGAAAATTGAGATATAATGGATAAGACAGGTATTTTGACGGAAAGTCAAAGGAAAAATGAAGGGAGAACATAAATAATGAACGTATTAGTAATCAACTGTGGTAGTTCATCACTGAAATATCAGCTGATCAACTCTGACACAGAGGCAGTACTTGCAAAAGGACTTTGCGAGAGAATCGGTATTGACGGAAGACTTACATATCAGAAAGCAGGTCTTGACAAAGAGATTACAGAGGCTCCGATGCCTACACATAAAGAAGCTATCCAGCTTGTACTTGACGCTCTTGTAAATGAGAAAACAGGCGCAATCGCAAGCCTTGCAGAAGTAAATGCAGTTGGACATCGTATCGTACACGGTGGCGAGAAATTTGCTTCTTCTGCAGTTATCACACCAGAGATGCTTGCAGCAGTAGAAGAGTGCAACGACTTAGCACCGCTTCACAACCCGGCAAACTTAATCGGTATCCATGCTTGTCAGGAGCTGATGCCAGGTGTACCGATGGTTGGTGTATTTGATACTGCTTTCCACCAGACAATGCCAGAGAAAGCATATCTCTACGGACTTCCATATGAGTACTATGAGAAATACAAAGTAAGAAGATACGGTTTCCACGGAACAAGTCACAGCTTCGTATCCAAACATGTTGCAGAGTTCCTTGGAAAAGATCTTAACAATTCCAAGATCATCGTTGCTCACCTTGGAAACGGTGCTTCCATCAGTGCTGTATTAAACGGCAAATGTGTAGATACATCTATGGGTCTTACACCGTTGGAAGGTCTTGTAATGGGAACACGTTCCGGTGACATTGATCCGGCTATCATGGAGTTCATCGCTAAAAAAGAGAACCTTGATATTGCAGGCGTTATGAACGTATTAAATAAAAAATCCGGTGTACAGGGTATTTCCGGACTTTCCAGTGATTTCCGTGACCTTGAGGAAGGTATGGAAGCTGGAAACGAGCGTGCAGCAGCAGCTATCGAAGTATTCAGCTACCGCGTAGCAAAATACATCGGTTCTTACGTAGCAGCAATGAATGGTGTAGACGTAATCGCATTTACAGCAGGTATCGGCGAGAACGCTCCGCTTGTTCGTGATAAAGTATTAGCATACCTTGGATACCTTGGAATTACTGTAGATGAGGAAGCAAATGGCAAGAGAGGCGATGATATCGTAATCTCTACTCCGGATTCCAAAGTTAAAGTTTGCGTAATTCCGACAAACGAAGAACTTGCAATTGCAAGAGAGACAGTAGCATTAGTAAAATAATTGTTCCAGTTCACTCATCACACAAAAATTACACAAAATGAAAAAAATCTGTTGACAAGGGATAATGTTCTGTGTATAATCAATTGAGTGTGATTCAGAACAATTCACTTAGATTCAGATAAATTGGAGGTGTAACGAGATGTCTATTTGTCCAAAAAATAAATCTTCCAAAGGTAGAAGAGATAGAAGAAGAGCAAACTGGAAAATGTCTGCTCCGACTTTAGTAAAATGCAGCAAATGTGGTGAGCTTATGGTTCCACACAGAGTATGCAAATCCTGTGGTGCTTACAATAAAAAAGAGATCATCGCAGTTGACTAATCAGCAGAATATGCAATGAAATGAAGGAGTTGAGAGAAATCTCAACTCCTTTTTTGCATGGGGAAATAAAAATACAATTGTATCTGAAGTAAAAAGTTTGTAAAGGTGTAAAACGGATCGGCCGACACGGTGACTTTGAAGCTTGTTTGAGAACCTTGTAAGTTTGTAAAGGTGTAAACCGCGGTGGGGTGTCCGCACCGCGTACGGTCTGTTTGAGATGTAATTAAAGTATTTATTGTGTTAATAAAAAATCTGGCTTTTTTGATGGAAAAGTGCTAAAGTAATAAGACAACGTGTTTTGGGATGGAGAAGATTACGGAGGTACAAAAAAATGCAACCAATGTATGTATCAATTCAACAAAAAGAAACAGGCAATCGAATCAAGAGTTTGCTGAAGCAGAATGGCTATACGGTCAAAGACATTCAGGGAGCCATGGGATTTGAAAATCCACAGGCTGTGTACAAATGGCTGGCTGGCAGATCGTTACCAAGCATTGACAATTTTATTATTTTGAGCAGATTATTGCATACCAGTATAGAAGATATCCTCGTCATTGACGGGGATATTGTTCGTTTATGGAGCTGTTACGTTATTTTAAATAAATTAATGTTTTTCGACAAATTTTTCTTGAATAGTATAATACTTTCCTTTGTAAACCAGCAGTTTAGTGAAATATAAACGACAAAGTATTATAGTAAATACAGCAGCAAAAGTAAAATGATAATGAGAAGGAGGATTTGTTATGCAGAAGATGACATCAGCCTATGCGAATAAAAAATTAAAGAGCTTGGAAGAGGATAAGGCATTTTGGGTAAATAAGGAAGCAACTTCATGTACTTACATCGCAGCAATTAATGAAGAGCCGGTGATCCCGGAATATGACTATTTGGAAGTGGCACAGACCATTGAAGATATCGATGCTAAGATAGCGGTGCTCAAGCATGCGATCAATCTGAATAATGCTATGGCAAAAGTGCCGGTTGGCGATGAGAAAATGAGCATTGATACAATTTTGGTCAAGATGGCGCAGTTAAACAAACGTAAAAATGTACTCGATATGATGCGTAAGCAACTTCCGAAGGAACGGCTTGATAATTCTTACCGGGTCAGAAATTCGATAGCAGAATATCGCTATATCAACTATGATCTGGCACTGATCAAACAGGAATACGAGCGTGTATCTGATATGATTTTGTTAATGCAGATGTCGCTTGATAAATATAATCAGACAGTAGAATTTGAAGTAGATTTTTAACGAGAGAATTCCCTGCACTTCTGATGAATTTGTAAGAAATTTAGAGTGATAAAATATCAAAGTTATCCGTACAAGATTGAACATACATAGCGCAGAAAAAACAGATGGGTTATTGTTTATTGATATTGATTTATTTGTTATGAGTTATTTCTTAAAGTTATGGTTCAAAGTTCAGTTTATTGAATGGGAAAAATATAATCTAGAAAATCTTGTAAAAAACCTGCAGGAAACTGCTTGTGTGGAGGTTCGGTTACATACACAATACTTTGACAAAAATTGGAAAATAAGGAAAAATATGAAAGATCGACTGTGTATCGGAAATGGATATACAGTCGATCTTTTTTCGGGTAGTAATAAGAAGCATATCTGTAGCGGATAATACCAACAGACAGAATAGTGTGTACAATTCCTGAAAATCGTTCATTGACATCTGTTTCATCTTTGATAAAATAGGATAGATATCAGATGTGATAAGTTCCACTTCTATAGGGTAGTGAGCAATAAGAATGCCGATGGTATTCCTGAATATATAAAGCATGAGAGAATGAAAAGGTGACAGAAAATATGAGCAAAATAGGATTAATTGTAGAAGGCGGTGGGATGAAATGCGCTTACAGTGCAGGCATTCTGGATGCTTTTTTAGATGAAGATATTACATTTGACTATGCAATCGGTGTATCGGCAGGGTCTGCCAATGTGGCATCTTTTTTGGCAGGACAACGTGGTCGTAATCTTCGATATTATACGGATTGGATCAAAGATCCGGGATATTTTGGCATAAAGAGTTTTATCAAAACCGGGAATTTGTTCGGGTTGCAGCATATTTACGGAGATATGACGAATTCTACCGGTGTGGATCCGATTGATTTTCCGACATTGAGTGCGAATCCTACGGAATACTGGATCGTGGCAACAGATGCAGTGACAGGAAATCCAGTATATTTTCCAAAGAGCAAGATGAAACAGGATGATTACCGTTGTATTATGGCTTCCTGTGCATTGCCGGCGGCATGCAAACCGATTGAGATTGATGGAAAACGGTATTATGACGGAGGCGTGACGGATGCGATCCCTGTGCAGCGTGCCATGGATGATGGCTGTGACAAGATTGTTGCGATTTTATCAAAGCCAAGAGGATTTATAAAGAAACCGGAAGGTATGCGTTTCTTATATAGCAGAATGTGCAGAAAATTCCCAAATACGGTAAAAGCACTGGATAACCGCCATATTATGTATGGTAAATGCCAGCAGCTGCTGTTTGATCTGGAAAAAGAAGGCAAAGCATTTATTTTTGCACCGAGCAATCCGCCGAAAATGAGTACCTATACGATGGATCGGGAAGTAGAACAGCAATTATATGACCTTGGAATGAAGGATTTTTATGATGCAGAAGATCAATTCAAAAAATTTCTTATTAACTGAAAAAACGGTAAAAAGTTTTACATCGGGATAAGAAAAATCGGTTGATTTATATATAGACATAGTGTATATTTTTTAGTGGATGGATAAGGAGACGGAGGAAAAAGTATGAGCGAAACAGTCCGCGTAGCAGTGGATGCCATGGGTGGTGACAACGCACCGGGAGAAATCGTAAAAGGTGCGGTACAAGCTGTTCAGGCAGAGAAAGATATCAAGGTATTTCTGGTAGGCAGACAGGATGCTGTCAATGCTGAGCTTGCGAAATATACCTATGATAAGGAAAAAATTGAAGTTGTGAATGCCGAGGAAGTCATTGAGATGGCAGAACCGCCGGTAAATGCGATTCGTAAGAAGAAACAGTCATCTTTGGTAGTCGGAATGAATATGATTAAGCATCAGGAAGCAGATGCCATTGTGACAGCAGGAAGTACTGGAGCAACTTTAGTTGGCGGCCAGGTACTGGTTGGCAGAATTAAAGGCATTGAGCGTCCACCGTTGGCACCTTTGGTTCCGACGGAAAAGGGAGTTTCACTTCTGATCGACTGTGGAGCAAATGTGGATGCACGTCCGTCACATCTGGTGCAATTTGCCCAGATTGGATCTATTTATATGGAAAACATTGTCGGAATTAAAAATCCGAGAGTGGCGATTCTTAATATCGGAGCAGAAGAGGAAAAAGGAAATCAGCTGGTAAAGGAGACGTTTCCATTGCTGAAAGAATGTCCTGATATTAATTTTATCGGAAGTATTGAAGCACGCGAGATTCCGCACGGTGGTGCAGACGTTATTGTCTGCGAAGCATTTGCAGGAAATATCGTACTGAAACTGTACGAAGGTGTAGCTGCAACTTTACTTTCTAAGGTAAAAGAGGGACTGATGTCATCTCTCCGGTCTAAAATTGGAGCACTTTTGATTAAACCTGCATTAAAACAGACGCTGAAGTCCTTTGATGCTTCCCAGTATGGTGGAGCTCCTCTGCTTGGACTGAATGGTCTGGTAGTCAAGACACATGGCAGTGCGAAAGCAATTGATGTGAAGAATTCTATTCTTCAGTGTGTGACATTCAAGCAGCAGGACATTAATGGTAAGATCAAAGAGCATATTATTGTAGAAAAATAACAGGGAGGGAGGATTTGCATTATGGAGTTTGATAAAATTAAAAGTATCATCAGCGAAGTGTTAAGTATTGATGCTGATGGTATTACAGAAGAGACTACTTTTGTAGATGATCTTGGAGCAGATTCCTTGGATATTTTCCAGATTATTATGGCAATCGAGGAAGAGTTTGAGATCGAGATTCCGACAGAAGAAGCAGAAAAAATTACAACTGTTGGCGATGCTGTAGAACAGATTAAGAAAGCATTGTAAGAATCAGTATAACAAGAAAATGGATGCTGTTGCAGTGAGTATTTTTGCAGCAGCATCCATTTGTGGATTAAACAGGAGGAAAAACATGGAACAGATCAAAGAATTTCAGGAGAAAATCGGTTATCAGTTTCAACAGGAAGGCTTGTTACGCCAGGCTCTGACGCACAGCTCTTATGCTAATGAGCATCGGATGAAAAAATTATCCGACAATGAGCGTCTGGAATTTCTGGGTGATGCGGTACTGGAAATTGTAACCAGTGACTTTTTATATCATGAGCATACAGATGTGCCGGAGGGAGAACTGACCCGTGTACGTGCAAGTATTGTATGTGAGCAGACACTGGCTTTTTGTACCAGAGCACTGAATCTGGGAGATTATCTTTTCCTTGGAAAAGGTGAGGATCAGACCGGAGGAAGAAAGAGAAAATCAGTTTTGTCAGATGCATTTGAGGCAATTATCGGAGCTATTTATCTGGATGGTGGTTTTGCTAATGCAAAAGAGTTTATTCATCGTTTTGTGCTGAATAATGTGGAACATATGCAGCTCTTTTATGATAGCAAGACTATCCTGCAGGAGATCGTGCAGGGAGATGAGCATAGCGGAAAGCTGGAATATATGCTGGTAGATGAGAGTGGACCGGATCACAACAAGAATTATACCGTGGAAGCCCGTATTGGAAATAAATGCTATGGCAGTGGTGAGGGACATACAAAGAAGGCGGCAGAACAGGAAGCTGCTTATCAGGCAATTCTGGAGCTGAGAAAGAAGGAAAAATAGAGGATATCTTCAGCTTTATAAATATATGCAAATTTGCAGAAGTATGAAAGTATAGAAGACTAAACGGAGGAATGTATGTATCTTAAATCGATCGAGGTACACGGTTTTAAATCCTTTGCCAATAAAATTGTATTTGAGTTTCATAACGGAATTACCGGTATCGTGGGTCCGAACGGAAGTGGAAAAAGTAACGTTGCGGATGCAGTGCGCTGGGTGCTTGGTGAGCAGAAGGTTAAGCAGCTGCGAAGTTCCAGCATGCAGGATGTGATTTTTGCCGGAACAGAGAATCGAAAACCGGTGAGTTTTGCTTATGTAGCGATTACGCTGGATAACTCAGATCACAAGCTTCCATTGGATTATAATGAAGTGACGGTGGCGCGTCGGGTGTATCGTTCTGGCGAGAGCGAATATCTGATCAACGGCACACAGTGTCGTCTGAAGGACGTTAATGAACTTTTTTATGATACTGGTATTGGTAAAGAGGGATATTCTATCATCGGTCAGGGACAGATTGATAAAATCCTGAGTGGAAAACCGGAGGAACGTCGGGAATTGTTTGATGAGGCTGCTGGAATTGTAAAATTCAAGCGAAGAAAAGCAACGGCGTTGAAAAAACTGGAAGACGAACAGCAGAATCTGGTGCGTGTCAACGATATTTTGTCAGAGTTGGAGCGTCAGGTGGGACCGCTTGAACGTCAGGCAGAGCATGCCAAAATTTACCTGAAGAAAAAAGAAGAATTAAAAAATTGTGATCGAAATCTGTTTTTATTTGAGATGGACCGTATGAATGCAGAACTGCAGGAATTAGAGCAGAAATGCGGCATTACGGAGCGTCAGCAACAGGAAACGACACAGAATTTTGAAAAAGCAAAAACCAGATACGAGGAACTGGAAGGAAATATTGCTAAGGCAGATGAGCGGATCAGTGCATTGCAGCAACGTATGAATGAGACTGGTGTTTCCAGAGAAAAACTGGAAGGTCAGATCAATGTACTGCGGGAGCAGATTCATACAGCACAGCAGAATGAAGAATATGTGAAGAGCCGTGTCGAAGCACTGGAAGCAGACGTGGAGCGTCAGCGAAAATCCGGTGAAGAATATAGCGGAAAACAGGCGGAACTGGAAGAAAATATCCGGGAAACTGAGCAGAAAAAGGCAGTTCTGTCAGAACGACTGGAGAATCTGCGAAAAGAAACAGCTGCTATGGAGCAGCAGATCGAAGATGGAAAAACAGAGATTATGCGGCTGCTGAATGGCAGGGCTTCCATGAAAGCGGAGCAGCAGCGTCTGAAAACCATGCAGGAGCAGGCTTCTATCCGTCGAGCGCAGTTAAATAAAGAGCTTCTGGAGCAGAAAAGCGGTGGAAATGATGTCAGCGGTTTACTGCAAAAGCAGGAAAAAGAGTTGGCAGAACTGAAAGAAAACATTACTTCCATGGAGGAAGAAAAGACGTCCATCGAGCAGAAACGAAGCAACTGGCGGCAGCAGTTTGAGGAATTGCGAGGAAAGATGGACCAGTGCAAAGAACAGTTCCATAAGGACAGCTCCAGACTGGAATCTCTGCGCAATATCGCGGAGCGTTATGATGGCTATGGAAACAGTATTCGACGTATTATGGAGCGTAAAGCGGAAACACCGGGAATTCATGGTGTTATTGCCGATTTGATCAAGGTGGACAAGCGGTATGAGACAGCTGTTGAGACTGCTTTAGGCGGAAGTATCCAAAATATCGTAACCGATAACGAGGATACGGCCCATCTGATGATTGAATATCTGAAGAAAAATCGCTACGGTCGTGCTACATTTTTACCACTGACCAGCGTGTCCGCACCGGAGCATGTGCCGGCAGAAAAAGCACTTGGTGAAATTGGTGTCATCGGAATCGCAAGCAGTCTGGTACATACGCAGCCGCAGTATGAAAAAGTGGCAGGATATCTGCTTGGCCGTGTGTTGGTAATGGACACTATTGAGCATGCAGTGGCAGTGGCGAGAAAGTTCCGTTATTCTTTGCGTATCGTTACACTGGAAGGTGAATCCTTACAGCCGGGCGGTTCCATGACCGGTGGTGCGTTCCGTAACAACAGCAATTTGCTTGGTCGAAATCGTGAGATTGAAGTGTTGGAAAAACAGATTGCAGAGTATCGGGAACAGGCACAGGAAATCCGCAGCCGTATGGAAGATGTCAAGACGGCAAATGCGTTATTGAAAGATGATTATGAAGAACTGCAGGTGAATCTGCAGCAGGCATATTTACACAAAAATACCCTGGAAATGGAGACTGGACACATTCGTGAGCAGCAGGAAAAACAGGAAGCTGCCTATGCCGGTATTCATGAAGAAATCGCAAAAATCGATGCGGATAAAACTGCGTGGACTACGGAGCAGGAGCAGATGGCAGAGCAGATGCAGCTGTCTGTGAACCAGGAAAAAGGGATTACAGAGCAGAATAAGACATTCGCTCAGCAGGTAGAAAATAAGAATCTTGAGATTGAAAGTGTATCACAGGATTTGAATGATATTTTACTTGAGATTGCACAGAAGCAGCAGCAGAAATCCTTTCAGGAGCAGAATATTCAACGAATCGCAGAGGAAATCCGCCGTCTTGAACAGGAAAAAGCGCAAATCTTACACGACAGTGCAAACAGTGAATCTGTCATTGAGGAGCGGGAAGCTCAGATCAGACAGCTGCAAGAACAGTCGGAAGAGACTGCTCAGCAGAAAACGGAACTGGATGAAAAGCTGACTGGTATTCGCGGAGACAAAGAAACAATGCTTGCAGAGCAGAAGAACTTCTTTACTCAGCGGGAGGAGCTTTCCCGGATTATGAGTGATCTGGATAAAGAGATGTTCCGATTAAATCAGCAGAAGGAAAAAACAGAAAATGCGCAGGAATCTTTAAGCAACTACATGTGGGAAGAGTATGAGATCACCTATCATGTGGCCAAAGAGCAGGAAGCTCCAACAGAAGTAAGTGTATCTGATCTGAAGAAACAGATTGCAGAGATTCGAAATGAAATCCGCAAACTTGGAAACGTCAATGTCAATGCTATTGAGGAGTACAAGAGTGTTTCGGAACGATATGAATTCTTACACGCACAGCATGCAGATCTGGAAGAAGCAAAAGCGAGTCTGGAGAAAATCATTGCAGATCTGGATGAGGGCATGCGCAAGCAGTTTGCAGAGAAATTTGCTGATATCCAGACAGAGTTTGACAAAACATTTAAGGAACTGTTTGGAGGTGGAAAAGGTTCTCTGGAGCTGACCGGGGAGGAAGAAACCAAGGATATTCTGGAATGTGGTATTAAAATCATTGCACAGCCGCCTGGAAAGAAACTGCAGAACATGATGCAGCTTTCTGGTGGGGAGAAAGCACTGACTGCCATTGCACTGCTTTTTGCCATTCAGAATTTAAAACCGTCTCCGTTCTGTCTGTTGGATGAGATCGAGGCGGCGCTGGATGATTCCAACGTTGACCGCTTTGCAAATTATCTGCATAAGCTGACAAAAAATACACAGTTTATTGTCATTACCCATCGACGTGGAACAATGACAGCAGCAGATCGCCTGTATGGTATCACAATGCAGGAGAAAGGTGTGTCTGCGTTGGTTTCTGTTAACCTGATTGAAAAAGAACTGGATGCATAGTAGGAAAGGAAGAATAGTATGGCTGAAGAAAAAAAAGGTTTTTTTAAGCGTTTAGTAAGTGGATTGACCAAAACCCGCGACAATATTGTGTCTGGATTTGATTCCATTTTTAATGGCTTTTCCCATATTGACGATGATTTTTATGAGGAGTTGGAAGAAATCCTTGTCATGGGTGATATTGGAATCCGTGCTACGGAAGAAATTATTGAAAATCTGAAACAGAAAGTAAAAGAAAATCATATCAAGGAACCGGCAGATTGCCGTGAGCTGTTGATTAACAGTATCAAAGAACAGATGTATGTGGGCGATACTGCCTATCGTTTTGAAGAAGAAAAATCTGTCGTATTGGTGATCGGTGTCAATGGTGTCGGAAAGACAACAACGATTGGAAAGCTTGCCGGGAAACTGAAGAATCAAGGCAAGAAAGTAATTTTGGGAGCTGCCGATACGTTCCGTGCAGCAGCTGGAGAGCAGCTGACTGAGTGGGCAAACCGTGCCGGTGTAGAAATTGTCGGAGGACAGGAAGGCTCTGATCCAGGATCTGTCGTTTATGATGCGGTACAGGCAGCAAAAGCCCGTAAAGCAGATGTATTATTGTGTGATACCGCAGGACGACTGCATAACAAGAAAAATCTGATGGAAGAGCTGAAGAAAATCAACCGAATTCTGGAAAAAGAATATCCGGAAGCATACCGTGAGACGTTGGTTGTGTTGGATGCAACCACCGGACAGAATGCGCTGGTACAAGCGAAGCAGTTCAGTGAAGCCGCTGAAATTACAGGTATTGTTTTGACCAAGATGGACGGGACGGCCAAGGGTGGAATTGCGGTTGCAATTCATTCAGAACTGGGCATTCCGGTAAAATATATTGGTGTAGGAGAAAGCATTGATGATCTGCAGAAGTTTGATGCAGATCAGTTTGTAGATGCATTGTTTGAGAAGGAGGACGTAAATGAGTGAAATGCTGACACTGGATCGTTTTGAGGAAGCCAGTGAAATCGTCAAAAAAGTTACACAGGAGACAAAACTTGTATACAGCGAGTATCTGAGTGAGCAGACAGGAAATAAAGTATACCTGAAACCGGAAAACATGCAGTTTACCGGTGCATATAAAGTACGTGGTGCTTATTATAAAATCAGTACTTTGACAGAAGAAGAACGTCAGCGCGGTCTGATCACTGCATCTGCAGGAAATCATGCACAGGGTGTAGCTTATGCTGCAAAACGTTATGGAGCAAAGGCGACTATTGTAATGCCGACAACAACTCCGTTAATTAAAGTAAACCGTACCAAGAGTTATGGTGCAGAGGTTGTTCTGTATGGAGATGTCTATGATGAAGCTTGCGCAAAAGCATATGAACTGGCAGAAGAGCATGGTTATACTTTTATCCATCCGTTTGATGATCCCGCAGTTGCAACCGGTCAGGGAACTATTGCAATGGAAATTTTCCAGGAACTTCCGCTGGTAGAATATATTTTGGTTCCAATCGGTGGTGGCGGACTTGCAACTGGTGTATCCACACTGGCGAAATTGTTAAATCCAAAGATTAAAGTAATTGGTGTGGAACCGGCTGGTGCAAATTGTATGCAGGCTTCTCTGGAAGCAGGAAAAGTAGTAACCTTACCGAAGGTAAATACTATTGCTGACGGTACTGCTGTAAAAACCCCGGGAAGCAATATTTTCCCATACATTCAGGAAAATCTGGACGATATCATTACCGTACATGATGATGAGCTCATCGTAGCATTCCTTGATATGGTAGAAAACCATAAGATGATCGTGGAAAATTCCGGTCTGCTGACAGTAGCAGCACTGAAACATCTGAATGTGAAAGATAAACGTGTGGTTTCTATCCTGAGCGGAGGAAATATGGATGTTATTACGATGTCTTCTGTTGTACAGAAAGGTCTGATCCTGCGTGATCGTATTTTTACCGTATCCATTCAGCTTCCGGATAAACCAGGCGAACTGTGCAGAGTTGCGGGTGTTGTAGCAGGGGTACAGGCAAATGTGATCAAATTGGATCATAATCAGTTTGTATCATCTAATAGAAATGCGGCTGTGGAGATTCGGATTACTATGGAAGCGTTTGGCACCGAGCATAAGAGAGAAATCATTGCGGCACTTCGCGAAGCAGGTTATGATCCGAAACTAATTCAGGCAGTTCTGTAAATTCTTGTTTAGGGTAAGTTGGAATAGGATGTGACAAAAACTCCAATGCAGGCACGACGGATTTCCTATCTTCGCTGCGCCGCCTATCTTCGACCGCTTCCG
>CAKRKO010000065.1 GCA_934358495.1 uncultured Eubacterium sp.
CGGTGAGACTTATGCCATGGCATTCAAGAATATCTACACTTTTGGACCGACTTTCCGTGCAGAGAATTCCAACACAACCCGTCATGCAGCTGAGTTCTGGATGATCGAGCCGGAGATTGCTTTTGCAGATCTGAAAGACGACATGGTACTGGCAGAAAGCATGTTAAAATATGTCATCCGTTATGTATTAGAGCATGCGCCGGAAGAGATGGAGTTCTTCAACAAGTTTGTGGACAAGGGATTACTTGACCGACTGAACCATGTATTAAATTCCGACTTCGGTCACGTTACTTATACAGAAGCAATTGAGATCCTTGAGAAAAATAACGATAAATTCGATTATAAAGTATTCTGGGGCGCAGATCTCCAGACAGAGCATGAGCGTTATCTGACAGAAGAAATCTTCAAGCGCCCGGTATTCGTAACCGATTATCCGAAGGAGATCAAAGCCTTCTACATGAAACTGAACGAGGATGGCAAAACCGTTGCTGCCATGGACTGTCTGGTTCCGGGCATCGGCGAGATCATCGGAGGAAGCCAGCGTGAGGATGATTATGAAAAACTGCTCGGCAGAATGAAAGAACTTGGACTGAACGAAGAAGATTATGACTTTTATCTGGATCTGAGAAAATACGGTTCTGCAAGACATGCAGGTTTCGGACTTGGATTTGAGCGTTGCGTAATGTACCTGACAGGTATGGGAAATATCCGCGACGTAATCCCGTTCCCAAGAACTGTCAACAATTGTGAATTGTAATTCTTTTTACAGTGCCAGAATACATGTGTCATGTCATGCTTGCATGTAAAGGACACATGGAATTCGGGGCACGCCCTTCTACTGAGGAAAAAAGAAAGACGAAGTCTTGCGATTTCCGAAGTAGGAGTAGGATTGCGGGAGTGTGGAACACGGAGCAATCCGTGTAAAAAGAATATGTAAGTAATTAAAAAAGGGGAGGTTTGGTACACACCGGACTTCCCCTTTATCAAACAGGAAAATAAAGTAGGAAATCATATGGCAAATTATAAAATTATCATTCAATACGATGGAACCCGCTACAAAGGCTGGCAGCGCCAGAAGACCACAGATCAGACTATTCAGGGGAAAATAGAAGCAATTTTGAGCAGACAATATGAACGGACCATTGAAATCGATGGTTCCGGGCGCACTGATGCAGGGGTGCATGCCCATGGGCAGGTGGCGAATTTCCGGATTCCGGAAGCCTGCTGTGAGGGAAAGACACCGGAGGAAGTGTGTGAAGAGCTGAAAGCTCTTTTTGCGCAGTTTCTGCCGGAGGACATTGCAGTGGTTGATGTGCGTGCCGCTTCTGAGCGTTTTCACAGCCGTCTGAATGTGGTGAAAAAAACGTATGTGTACCGCATCTGGAATGCGGAATATCCGAATGTGTTTGAACGGAAATATATGCTGCATGATCCTCAGAAAATGAATGTGAAAGCCATGCAGGAAGCAGCAGAATATCTGCTTGGAAAGCATGATTTTGCGGCATTTTGCGGAAACGCAAAAATGAAGAAATCCACGGTTCGAACCATTCATGAAATTGAGATTAGACGGATCGGCGAGGAGATTCGTTTTACATATACCGGAAACGGCTTTTTGCAAAATATGATCCGAATCGTCACAGGAACTCTTGTGGATGTGGGAACCGGTGTGTATCTGCCGGAGCATGTGGCGGAAATCCTGGAGGCAAAGGTGCGGGCCAATGCTGGACCGACCATGCCGGCCCAGGGGCTGACGCTTTGGGAAGTGGTTTATTAATATGATTGTGGGAGTGCAAAGCACGGAACAATCCGTGTAATTCAGATTTTGGTGTTTTGACACCCTAATTTTAATATAGAAAACGAGGAAGATAGTTTGAAAGAAAAATGGGTTGTATCAGCAAAAAAAGCTGATTTTCAGGCAATCGGACAGAAATTTGGCATTGATCAGGTTGTTGCTCGGATCATGAGAAACCGTGGCCTGACAGATCTGCACGAGATGGAACTGTATCTGCACGGCGGCAGAACAGACCTGCACAATCCTCATTTGCTAAAAGATGTGGATCTGGCGGTACAGATCATACAGGCAAAAATTTCTGAGAAAAAACACATCCGTATTATCGGAGATTATGATATAGATGGCATTCAGTCCACATATATTTTGTACAGTGCACTGTGTCACCTGGGTGCAGTGGTGGATTTTGCAATTCCTGACCGTATCCTTGATGGATATGGACTGAATGAGAATCTGGTGACAAAGGCGCATGAGGACGGCGTCGACACGATACTGACCTGCGATAACGGTATTTCTGCCATTGACCAGATCCATCTGGCAAAAACATTTGGCATGACTGTGGTGGTGACGGATCACCATGAAGTGCCTTATACAGAAGAAAATGGCATACGCATGGAAAAGCGAAGCGAGGCAGATGCCATCGTCAATCCAAAGCAGAAAGCCTGCAAATATCCATGCAAGGAGTTATGTGGGGCAGCGGTTGCCTTCAAATTTGTACAGGTATTGTATGAGTCTGCGGGACTGAAACCATCGGAGGCAGACTGTTTTATCGAAAATGCCGGTTTTGCCACGGTGGGAGATGTTATGAATCTGCAGGGCGAAAATCGGATACTGGTAAAACTTGGACTGGAAATGCTGAACCGCACTACAAACATCGGAATGAAATCGCTGATCCTGCAAAATGGACTGGAACCGGGGAATCTGAAATCCTATGATATCGGGTTTAAGATCGGACCATGCTTAAATGCCAGCGGCCGCCTGGATACGGCGCGGCTCTCTCTGAAACTGCTGCTCTGTGAATCAGAGACGGAGGCTGCTGTGATGGCGCAGGAAATTGTGGAATTAAATGAGAGCCGGAAACTTCTGACAGCGGATGCAGTGAAGCAGGCGAAAGAGATTGCGGAGCAGAAGGAATATGCAAAAGACCGCGTGCTTGTGATCTTTTTGCCGGATTGTCATGAAAGTCTGGCGGGCATCGTGGCCGGACGCATCCGGGAGGCGTATCACCGGCCGACACTGGTGATCACCCGAAGTGAAAACGGGGCAAAGGGTTCCGGCCGTTCCATCGAGGCCTATTCCATGTATGAGGAATTGTGCAAATGTGAGCAGTATCTGACGCAGTTTGGCGGACATCCGATGGCTGCCGGTTTTTCCCTGAAAGAAGAAAATATTGATGCATTCCGAAAAGCACTGAATAAGACATGTACCCTGACGGAAGAAGATCTGATTCCGAAGGTGGTCATCGATGTGCCAATGCCGATCAGCTATATTTCCGAAGGCCTGATCCATCAGCTTGGTCTTTTGGAGCCTTTCGGAAAGGGCAATGAAAAACCGGTATTTGCGGACCGGAATCTGACCATTGAGCGTCTGCGCATCTGTGGAAAAGAAGGACGGGTATTTCAGATGCAGCTGCGAAACAGTGCAGGAATTTCGATAGATGCGGTATATTTTGGTGATGCGGAAGATATTCTGTTACCATTAGAGGAAAAATATGGTAAAGTAGTGGCACAGGATACGCTTGCAGGACGATGCATCCACAATGCATCTCTGCATTTTACCTATTATCCGAAAATTGACACTTATTATGAGACCCCGCGGATCAAATTAACGTTGACAGGGGTATCAGCCTGAGGGCATACTGTTTACAGACAGATGAAGTACAATCTAAGTAAAAATGCTCACTTTGATAAATGATCAAAGAGTGGGAAAACAGTGCCTGTAAAAAAGGAGGAACAGTATGAAAGGATTCTTGCGAAGAGGACTGGCCGTAGTTCTGGCAGCCGTTATGGTGATGGGACTGACTGTCAGCGTGTTTGCCGAAACCAGTGACAGCGATGCAAAGACACAGGTGACCATCGAGGATGGTGACACACCATATATTTCGTTTGGCGCAGACCTGCGTGCGGATGAGAAAGCCAAAGTTCTGGAGCTTTTTGGAATTACAGAAGCGGATCTGGAAAAATGCGATATAAATACCGTGACAAATGCGGAGGAGCATCAGTATCTGGATGCTTACATTACAAATGACCATATCGGAAGCCGTGCGCTATCTTCCGTAGCTGTTATGAAGGCGAAAAAAGGAAGCGGCATTACCGTTACTACAAAAAATATCAATTACTGTACGACAAGCATGTATGAAAATGCCCTGGCAACTGCCGGTGTGGAAGATGCAGATGTTATTGTTGTGGGACCTTTTGATATGTCCGGAACGGCAGCACTGATCGGAGCCATCAAGGCATACTCTGGAATGACCGGAGAGGATGTGGATACGGATGTTATCGACGGTGCCATCAATGAAATCGTTGTGACTGGTGAGCTTGGCGATGAGACAGGAAATACGGATGAGATTGCAGGCATGGTAGCTTATCTGAAAGATCAGGTAGGAGGTAAAAATCTGTCGGACAGTGAGATCACAGATGCCATTGATCAGGCTTCTGAGAAATTTAATGTAACATTGACACAGGATCAGATAGATCAGCTGCTGGCTTTACTGAAAAAACTGCAGGGTCTGGACCTTAACTGGAGTAATCTGAAAAATCAGGCACAGAATCTGTACGGAAAATTAAAGGATATGGGGCTGAATATTGACACAGATGCTCTTGGACAGCAGGCACAGGGATTTTTTGCAAAAATCATTGCATTTATCAAGAGTCTGTTTAAGCGATAAGACAGAGTGGAGGAAATATGGAGGCATATACAGAATTTGCACAGGTTTATGAAACGTTCATGGATAACGTACCTTACGAGGAATGGTGCGAGGGAATCTGCAATATTTTACAGGAACACGGCATCCGGGATGGACTGGTACTGGATCTGGGATGCGGAACCGGCACGATGACGCGTCTGTTGCGAAAAAAAGGATATGATATGATTGGCGTGGATGCATCCGCGGAAATGCTTGAGATTGCCAGAAATCACCCGGATGAGGGGATTTTATACCTGCAGCAGGATATGCGGGAATTTGAGTTATATGGTACCGTGGCAGCTGTCGTGTGCGTCTGCGATTCCCTGAACTATCTGTTGGAAGAAGAAGATCTGGGGCAGGTATTTTCTCTTGTACACAATTATCTGGATCAGAACGGAGTCTTTATTTTTGACATGAATACGATTCACAAATACAGGGATGTAATCGGGGATTCCACAATCTGTGAAAACAGAGAAGACAGCAGCTTTATATGGGAAAACTATTTTGACGAGGAGAGCAGTATTAATGAGTATGCGTTAACCTTGTTTGTGAAACAGGAAAACGGCCTGTATGCACGGTATGAGGAGTTCCATTACCAGAAGGCTTATGAGTTGGAGCAGGTGGCAGTTTTACTGAAAGAGGCCGGTCTGACACTGGTGGCTGTCTGTGAGGAAGGCACTACGGAAAAACCGGGAGCAGACTGTGAGCGTGCTTATTTTGTAGCCGTGCGCACACAGCCACATATTTTGAACGCAGAATAAGCATTCCCCCGCTTCAAGTGCGTAGAGCACTAGGCGTTGGGTAGGGGGATGCTTATGTCAGTGGGAGTTAAAAAGCTCCCACTGACAGGTCGCAAAGCGACTGCGTTCATGAGCAAGTAGCGAAAGCGGATTGCGAATGTCCGCTTTACCGCAGAATAAGCATTCCCCCGCTTCAAGTGCGTAAAGCACTAAGCGGTGGGTAAGAGTATTGTTTAGTAAGAAAAGGAATGAGAAATATGGAAGATTATATTGTAAGAGCAACGGCGGCGGACAGTTCTATCCGTGCCTTTGCCATGACTTCAAAAGGAATTGTAGAGGAGGCACGTCAGCGTCACAATACCAGTCCGGTTGTAACGGCCGCGCTTGGACGTCTGCTGACAGGCGGCGCCATGATGGGTGTGATGATGAAAGGGGACAAAGATCTGCTTACCGTTCAGATCCAGTCCGGTGGCCCGATGAAAGGAATGACTGTGACCGCAGATTCCCAGGGACATGTCAAAGGTTATCCGGTGGTAAATGATGTCATGCTGCCGCCAAACAAACAGCACAAACTGGATGTGGGTGGTGCTGTCGGCGTCGGTATGATGCGTGTCATCAAAGATATGGGTCTGAAAGAGCCATATGTGGGAACTACCGTACTGCAGACAAGTGAGATCGCAGAGGATCTGACCTACTATTTCGCAACATCAGAGCAGGTACCGTCTTCGGTAGGACTTGGTGTGCTGATGAATAAAGACAATACCGTTCGTCAGGCAGGCGGATTTATTATCCAGCTCATGCCGTTTACCGATGAGAAGATCATTGATGCGCTGGAGAAAAAGTTGTCTGAGATCACTTCCGTGACAAATCTGCTGGAAGAAGGACATACCCCGGAGAGTATGCTGGAGTATATTTTAGGCGATTTCGGTGTGGAGATCACAGAGAAGATCCCGGCATCTTTCTATTGCAACTGTTCCAAGGAGCGTGTGAAAAAAGCAATCATCAGCATTGGTAAAAAAGATCTGAATGAAATGATCGCAGAAGGAAAACCAATTGAGGTGAAATGTCATTTCTGTAATACTGCATACACATTCAGTGTGGAAGAGTTAAAGGAGATCGTACGAAAATGAGACAGGGATTTATCAAGGTCGCAGCACTGACACCGAAAGTAACGGTAGCTGATACAAAAACAAACCGGGAAGCAATCTGCCATCTGATGGATGAAGCAGAGCAGAAAGGTGCAAAGATTCTGGTATTTCCGGAACTTTGTATTACCGGATATACCTGCGGAGATCTGTTTTACCAGCAGGTATTACTGAGGGAGGCCAAAAAAGAACTTTTAGCGATTGCAAAATATACAGAGCGCAAGGATTATCTGGCGTTTGTAGGTCTGCCGCTGGAATATAACGGAAAGCTTTACAACGTGGCAGCAGCTGTGGCGCAGGGAAAAGTACTTGGTCTGGTACCAAAGACACATATCCCGAATTACAACGAATTTTACGAGCGCAGACACTTTGTATCGGGCATGAAACATCCGGTTCCGGTGGCACTTGATGAAGATACTATTGTTCCGATGGGAACAGACATCCTGTTCCAGTGCAGACAGATGCCGGAACTGAAGATTGGTGCAGAAATCTGTGAGGACGTCTGGGCACCGAACCCGCCGGGAGTAGAACATGCCCTGGCAGGAGCAACCGTGCTTGTCAACCTTTCCGCCAGTGATGAAACAACCGGAAAAGATATGTACCGTAAAAGTCTCGTGACAGGACAGTCCGGACGTCTGATCTGCGGCTATATTTACTGCAGTGCCGGAGACGGGGAATCCACTCAGGATGTGGTTTATTCCGGTCATAACCTGATCGCAGAGAACGGTACACTGCTGGCAGAGTCCAGACGTTTCTGCAATGAGAGCATTTATACTGAACTGGATATTGCCAGATTGAATGAGGAGCGACGCCGCATGAGCACTTTTGTGACATCGGATGAGTCTTATATCAACATCGAGTTTAGTTTAAAAGAAGAAAAAACAGAGCTGACCAGATTTGTGGATCCGGCGCCTTTCGTACCGGGCAATAAGGCAGACCGTGAGAAACGCTGTGAGGAAATCTTTATGATCCAGGCGATGGGACTGAAAAAACGTCTGGAGCATACCCATGCGGCAACTGCCGTGGTTGGTATTTCCGGTGGATTGGATTCCACCCTTGCCCTGCTTGTTATGGTGAAAGCTTTTGATCTGATTGGCAAAGACCATAAAGACATTGTGGCTGTGACAATGCCAGGTTTTGGAACCACCGACCGTACTTACGATAATGCGGTAAGTCTGATCCATTCTCTGGGAGCAACCTTCCGTGAGGTCAGTATTGTGGATTCTGTGCGGGTACATTTCAAGGATATCGGTCAGGATGAGGCCGTGCACGATGTGACTTACGAAAACGGACAGGCCAGAGAGCGTACGCAGATTCTGATGGATATCGCAAATAAGAGCGGGGGTATGGTCATCGGAACCGGTGATATGTCAGAACTTGCTCTTGGATGGGCAACCTACAATGGTGATCATATGTCTATGTATGGCGTCAATGCATCCGTGCCGAAGACACTGGTACGTCATCTGGTGCGGTATTATGCGGACACCTGTGGGGATGAGACACTGCAGCGTGTGTTGTATGATGTGCTGGATACACCGGTCAGTCCGGAACTTCTTCCACCGGAAGATGGCAAGATTTCCCAGAAAACAGAAGACATTGTGGGACCGTATGAGTTGCATGATTTCTTCCTGTATTATATTCTGAGATTCGGCTGTACACCGAAAAAGATTTACCGTCTGGCAAAATATGCCTTTGACGGGATTTATGATACAGAGACAATCCAGAAATGGCTGAAAACATTTTATCGCAGATTTTTTAGTCAGCAGTTTAAACGTTCCTGCCTGCCGGATGGACCGAAGGTTGGTACGGTAGCGGTATCTCCACGTGGAGATCTGCGTATGCCGTCCGATGCAAGTGCACGGATCTGGATGGATGAGCTGGAGCATCTGGATGAGGATGAACAGCCGGTTTCACAGGGCATTTTGGGCGGAAGCTGGGAGGAGTTCGCAGCGCGGATGAATCAGCAGTAGGTCTTCGTTCAGAGCCTTTAATATGCGGAGAGCGGCAGTACAAAGTTCCTGCAGAAAAGTACGTTTGTACTCGTTTTGCAGAAGGTTATGGTCGAAGGACAGATAGTTTTGCACATGACCGCGATGGAGGGCTTCGAGAAACTGAACGTTGTAGGGAACATGTAACATCAGGTGTTCCGGGATGCGGTACTGCTGACAGAGACTGAGGGCTTCTGATTCCAGACAGGGAAAGTAGTCCAAAATGGCGTAGCAAACGTTGAAAAATGGCATGCGGCCTTCACAGAAAAATGAATGAAAATAGGCAGAATCAGCAGGCAGACCGATGACGACAAGGTCTGCCTGTTTTAGTAAGTGCATGGTGCGCAGGTCATTGCGGGACTGAAAGTCCAGGCACTGGATGTCGCCATATTTCTGAAAAAAAGGGATGAAATAGTCCAGACAGAATTGCGGGTGAATGGTCCGGATGGGACACCAGAATGCGATGATGTATGATTCTTTCATAAGTAGATTTCTAAAAGATAAAGACATGATTATTATATATCCGTGTATCGAAAATGTAAAGACTGAAAAGATAGTTTAGTTGTAAAAAATTGACACTGTGAAGAGAAAAGAAAGAATCCTGTCAGAAAGCTAGGCGTTCGCTACCTTCCTTTCACTGCGTTTGACTTCATTGCGCTCACTCCCACCTCCGATAAAAGCTGGTCGGTTCCCGTTCGCGCAAAACCTTGTGAAAATCAGTCGCTCACTGAATCGCTTTTCCTGACAGGATTTTTTCTTTTCTCAATTTACATTATTCCAATTTTTTTCAATTTATCCAATTAAAAGCTCCCGCTGACAGGTCGCAAAGCGACTGCGTTTATGAGCAAGTAGCGAAAGCGGATTGTGAATGCCCGCTTTACTATTACAGTATTTTGGAAAATATGTGTCTTGGTTTAGCGTGGCTATTTATGCGGAAACGATGAGGGTACTATAGCCCTTTTGGCGGAGTTCATCCTGCAGCATGACGGCTTCGTCTAAGGTTTTGGGTTTGCCGATCCAGACACCGTAATAGGGCTCTTCGTAGTGAATGGTGCCGTCAAAGCCCAGAATTTGCAGTCGTTCTAACTGATAGGCGGCGTTGACATCGTATCTGAAAAGTCCGGTTTGTACATAGTACTGTTCCGGGATTTCCTGGACGGAGAGAGGGATGCTCTCCTCGATGCCGGCCACAATCGCATCCACGATGTCATCAAATTTTTCATCAAAGAGCTGATTATCCAGATCGCTGTTTAAAAAGCCGACCTCCACGAGGACAGCAGGCATTTCAGTCTTGCGCAGAACGATCAGTCCGGGAACTTCTTCCACACCGAGATTTTTAAAACCAATCTGTTCTAACTGGCGGTTGATGTTTTCAGCAAGAGTGTCTACCGTTGGATTATGTTCGTAGATAAGCGTCTGCACACCGTTGTACAGGTTATCTTCCATGGCGGAGTTGCGGTGGAAGGAAATAAAGTATTTGCCGCCGGAGAGGTTGGCCAGCGCGGCTTTTTCTGTCGGTGAGTTATAAACATCTGTTGTCCGTGTGTAGTAGACGTTGTATCCGTCTTCCTTCAGTTTGGCACCAACGGCCAGTGTCAGACGGAGTACATCATCTTTTTCCGGGCGTCCCATGTAGGAAGCCCCATTGTCAAAACCGCCGTGTCCGGCGTCTAAAATAATATCTACATCCATAGTTTTCCCCCTTGATAATGATAAGGTCGTCAGACTGTATTTGTTTTTGCGTTGCTACATGTAAGTAATATATGTCCGGAATTTTGAAATAGTACATCCATCCCTTTATTCAGCGGATTGCGAAATAGAATGGTTCGGTGTTGACAAGAAAAAAGTTTTTTTGTATACTTTGAAAATAGAATGTTTTGATAATCAAACTAATTGGAGGGATAGATGAGAGCACAGATTATAGGAACCGGCAGTTGTCTGCCGGAAAAAATAGTAACAAATGATTTTCTTTCCACCATTGTGGACACAAGTGATGAGTGGATCAGCAGCAGAACCGGTATCCGTCAGCGTCATATTGCAGTGGACGAAACTACAGCATCCATGTCAACAGAAGCCGGACGCAGGGCACTGGAGTCAGCCGGAGTAAAGGCAGAAGAGCTGGATCTGATCGTTGTGGCAACCTGTACACCGGATACGCTGGTGCCGAATACTGCATGTCTGGTACAGAGCGAACTCGGTGCAGTCAATGCAGTTGCCTTTGATATCAGCGCAGCTTGTTCCGGATTCGTGTTTGCATTAAACATGGTGGATGCATACATGCAGGCAGGAATCCACAAGACAGCACTTGTGATCGGTGCTGAGACGTTGTCCCGTATCGTGGACTGGAGTGATCGTTCTACCTGTGTGTTATTTGCGGATGGTGCTGGTGCAGCTGTGGTGCGTGCGGCAGAGCACGGCGTGATCGCATCCACACAGGGAAGTGATGGAACCCGTGGCGGTGCAATTTATGTCAAAAACAGAGAAAACTACAATCCGTTTGTGACAGAACAGAAACCAATGGATTATCTGTACATGGATGGTGGTGAAGTGTTCAAATTTGCAGTAAAAAAAGTGCCGCAGTCTATTTTACAGACACTGGAAGCAGCAAATCTGACCACAGAGGATATTGACTGGTATCTTTTTCATCAGGCAAACGCCAGAATTACGGCAACAATCGCAAAACGTCTGAAAGTGCCGACTGAGAAAATCCCGATGAACGTGGATAAATGTGGAAATACATCCGCAGCCAGCGTGGCAATTCTGTTGGATGAAGTCAACCGTAAAGGTTTGCTGAAAAAGGGAGACAAACTGATGCTGGCGGGATTTGGCTCCGGATTGACCTGGGGAACGATGGCAATCGAGTGGGGAATATAAACGCTTGTTTGTCTGTGGTTTGACTAAAATTTAATATAATTAAGAAAACGAAGAATCCTGTCAGAAAGCTAGACGTTCGCTACCTTCCTTTCACTGCAGTTTCATCGCGCTCACTCCCACCTCCGATAAAAGCTGGTCGGTTCCCGTTCGCGCAAAACCTTGTGAAAATCAGTCGCTCACTGAATCGCTTTTCCTGACAGGATTCTTCGTTTTTTCTATTTACGTTGCAAAAATTAGTCAAAGTACACGACGGCACCGCGTGCCGCGCATGCGACAAAATGTGTCAAAAACAGGATGCATGCGTGACATACGGTGCCGTCACGTAAATGGGGCAAAATCCGGAAGAAAAATCCAAGACAAGACGGTAGGTTGATTTTCGTTACCGCAGCGAGCATAGCCCGCCTCCGTGAGTGTGTTTGAGCACGCTGTATTTGCGTGCGAGTTCGCGGGAGGAGGCGGAGATAAGCGGCGCAGCGGAGGTAGAAAATCATCCGTGTCTGTCTGGATTTTTCTTTCGGATTTGCCCTTTACATAGATAAACAAGAATTTTATGAAAAGAAGAGAGACATTTTTTTATTATCATCGCATAGATTTAGTGTAAACATGATTTTGCGAGGGTTTCATGGCAAAGAAAGGATTACACGTACAACAAACAGAAAATGTGGACAGAGGAAGGCTGCAGGTCAATGTGACATCAACATTGGGTCTGCAGCCTGTTATGAATGCACGGGTGGGCATTGCATACACAGGGGAAAGTCAGCGTCTGTTGGAAGAATTGCAGACAGATTCATCCGGTCAGACGGAGGCTGTGACGTTGGACGCACCGCCGGTGGAATATTCCCAAGAGCCGGATCAGCCGCAACCGTTTTCAGAATACACCGTAACGGTGCAGGCAGAGGGCTACCGCAGTGTAGAAGTATCTGCAATTGATGTGTTTGCAAATGTGACTGCTCTGCAGGAGATACGGATGGAGCCTTTGGATATTTCAAAGGGAGAGGGAATGGAAAATATTGTCGTTCCCCCGAATACGCTGTGGGGAGATTTTCCACCAAAGATTCCAGAGGAGGAAGTAAAACCTGTAAATGAAACCGGGGAGATCGTACTGAGCCGCGTGGTCATTCCGGAGTATGTGATCGTCCATGATGGACCGCCGACGGATACCCGGGCGCGGGACTATTATGTACGTTATCGGGATTATATCAAAAATGTGGCTTCCAGTGAGATTTACTCCACCTGGCCGGAAGCAACGCTGCGGGCAAATATTCTGGCAATCATGTCCTTTGCCCTAAACCGTGTATACACAGAGTGGTACAGAGGAAAAGGATACGATTTTACCATTACTTCTTCTACTGCTTACGATCAGAAGTGGTCCTTCGGTCGTACGATCTTCAGCAATATTTCCCGGATCGTGGATGAAATTTTCAATCACTATCTGTCGAGACCGAATGTGCAGCAGCCGATTCTGACACAATACTGTGATGGGAAAAATGTATCCTGCAGCGGCTGGATGACCCAGTGGGGATCAAAATATCTGGGAGATCAGGGATACAGTCCGATTGAAATCCTGCGTTATTATTACGGGAGCAGCATGTACATCAATTCAGCGGAAGAGATTGCCGGAATTCCATCTTCCTGGCCGGGAACGGATCTGGCAGTCGGTTCCTCCGGTACGAAGGTGCGTCAGTTGCAGCAGCAGTTAGCCCGGATTTCCCAGGCATATCCGGCGATTCCGACCATTGCAGCGGACGGTATATTCGGGGAGCGTACCAGAGAAGCAGTAGAAGCATTCCAGCGGATTTTTGATCTGCCGGTGAGTGGTGTGGTGGATTTTCCAACCTGGTATAAGATTTCCCAGATTTATGTGGGCGTGACGAGAATCGCTGAACTGAATTAAACTCGCCTACAGGGAAATTACAACAAATTTTTATCGCAGAATAAGTATTCCCCCGCTTCAAGTGTGAAGAGCACTAAGCGGTGGGTAAGGGGGATATTATAAAAAAATGTTCTTCTGGTATTTTTCTGTGATTTCATGTAGAATAGTGTGTAAATGACAGAAAAATCACAGAAAGAGGATAAATGATGGAACAGAAAAAAAACATTATGGATTACGATACTGTTTCTCTGGATGATGAAAACAGTGCCGTAGTGATCATTGATCAGACAAAATTACCGGGAACTACAGAAATTATCGCATTAAAAACAGCACAGGAAATCTGGGATGCAATCTATCTGCTTCAGGTACGTGGTGCTCCGGCCATCGGCGTGGCAGCAGCTTACGGTATCTATGTATTAGCAAAAGGCATTGATACAGAGAACTATGACGAGTTTTATGCAGAGTTTAAGAAACAGAAAGAGTATCTGGATTCTTCCCGTCCGACAGCAGTCAACCTTTCCTGGGCATTAAACCGTATGGAGCAGGTTGTATTAAAGAATGCGGACAAATCCGTTTCTGAGATCAAGCAGCTTCTGAAAGAGGAGTCCATCGAAATTCAGGATGAGGATATCCGCGTATGTAAAGCCATCGGTGAGTATGGTCTGACACTGGTAAAACCAGGTGATGGTATTCTGACACACTGCAACGCAGGAAAACTTGCAACAAGCAAATATGGTACAGCGACAGCTCCGATCTATCTGGGACAGGAACGAGGCTACAACTTCCGTGTATTTGCAGATGAGACCAGACCGCTGCTTCAGGGCGCACGTCTGACAGCTTTTGAGCTTCAGTCTTCCGGCGTTGATGTAACACTGATCTGCGACAATATGTCTGCAACGGTTATGAAAAACGGCTGGGTGGACGCTATTTTCGTTGGCTGTGACCGCGTGGCAGCAAACGGCGATACTGCAAATAAAATTGGTACTTCCGTAGTTGCTGCAGTTGCAAAGCAGTATAACGTGCCAATGTACATCGCAGCTCCGACATCCACCATTGATATGAACACTCCGACCGGTGATCAGATCAAGATCGAGCAGAGAAAACCGGAAGAAGTGACAGAGATGTGGTATAAAGAGCGTATGGCTCCGGAAGGTGTCAAAGTATTCAACCCGGCATTTGATGTGACAGATCATGAGCTGATCGCAGGTATCGTGACAGAGTTTGGTATCGCTCGCCCTCCTTATACAGAATCTTTCAAAGAGATTTTTGCAAAAAAAGAGGCAGCTCAGAAAAATAAATAAAAACCTGTAATCCTAGTGAAATATAGGACAATAAACACTTCACTTTTTTCATAGAGTGGGGTATAATAAGCAGTAATGGTTCAGCAGAGTCTGGTTTCCAGAAGGAATATCTTTGCTGAATCGCTACTGAATTTTTGTGAGATACACAGGAGGTATAATTATGGCAGACAGTGCATGCAGCAGCTGCAGCAGTGCAGGAAGCTGTTCTTCCGAGAGCTGTGAAGGATGTCCAAGCAGCAAACAGCCGCAGAGCTTTCAGGAAAAATTAAATGAGTATTCATCTGTAAAAAAAGTAATTGGTGTTGTCAGTGGTAAAGGTGGTGTAGGTAAATCTTTTGTAACTGCATCTTTAGCAACTGCAATGCGTAAAAAAGGATATGAAGTAGGTATTCTGGATGCAGATATCACAGGACCATCCATTCCGAAAATGTTTGGAGTACACGGACCGGCTATGGGAAGCGAGATGGGAATTTTGCCAATCGCAGCAGAAGATGGAACCAAGATCATGTCCATCAACTTACTGATGGAAGATGAGGAAGCTCCGGTTATCTGGAGAGGTCCGGTTATCGCAGGAACCGTAAAACAGTTCTGGAGCGATGTAGTCTGGGGGGACCTTGATTATTTATTCGTGGACATGCCGCCAGGAACCGGTGATGTTCCACTGACAGTTTTCCAGTCTCTTCCGGTAGATGGTATCGTGATCGTGACATCCCCACAGGAACTGGTACAGATGATCGTAAAGAAAGCCTACAACATGGCCGGCATGATGAATATTCCGGTACTTGGAGTTGTAGAGAACTACAGCTATCTGAAATGTCCGGATTGTGGAAAAGAGATCAAACTGTTCGGTGAGAGCCACATTGATGAAGCGGCTTCTGAGCTGGCTATGCAGGTTCTTGGCAAAATGCCGTTAGATCCGGCTTATGCAGAACTGGCAGATGAGGGATTATTCTATAAAGCAGATAATCCATATCTGGAAGACGCAGTAAAGAAAATTGAAAATATGTAGGATTACAGTATCAAAAGCATGGAGTAATCCGTATAATCAAGATTTGGGTGTTTTGCCCCCCAAATCTATGTAGTAAAAAAGATGTGCATTTTCTTCTTTCGTTCATATGAAAGTAAGAAAATGGCACATCTTTTTGAGTTTCAGAAATAT
>CAKRKO010000066.1 GCA_934358495.1 uncultured Eubacterium sp.
GCTACACTGTTGTCAGCGACGGAAAAATGAAACTGTTTTTGAGTTTCTCGCCGTCGGTAATCGACGTATAGCAGTTCTTTTGTATATTGTCAAGGGGCGTAAATGGAACAAAGCAGAAACGAACTCCAACGAAAGAACCATTGTAAAATTTTCGTTGTGACCGCTGCGTCTAGCCCGACCGCGGGAGTGTGTCTGAGCACGCTGGTTTTGCGGGCGAGTTCGCGGGAGCGGTCGAGAATAAGCGACGCAGTGGTCACAGAAAATTTTTCAGGTTCTTGTTGGAGTTCGTTTCTGCTTGTTCCAAACTACCCTAAACAAGAATTTACCGACAAATTGAAAGTATCCGATCCACCGCATCTTCGCGGCCGGTATGAACCACATAATCACACAATGCCGCATTTTTAAGTTCGTTTTCCAGGGAAACAAGTCGCAGCATTTTTTCATGGTTATCCATATCTTTTTCGAGAATGCTCTCGATCATCTGCTCCCTTTTGCATTTACAGAATATGATCACCGTCGGATAATGCCGTTTCATGGCAATGGCACCACTTAAGTCCATCGGCATGACTATATATTTGTCCCCATTCATTAATGATGTAATATCTTTCCATTTTGTGCCATAGGCGTAGCCTGCATAACGGGTGGTTTCGATAAATTCTGCACTATCGCGGATAAATTCTTCTTCCGTGATCGTTGTATGGATGCTGTCAGATACTGTTTTGGTAGTATAAGCTTTCGGTACAGTAAAATGACCGGATTCACAGAGGCGGCGCGTAATCGCGTTTTTGTTGGAACCACTTGGGCCAACTAAAGCTACCACACAGGGCGTCTTCGGTTCTACCCGGTCTTCGATCATGGACGATTTGATCTGATCCAGCAACTGGAAAAATTCTTCGTAATTGTGTACCGCCAGAAGTCCCGTCAGTTCCCGGTTCCATGGTCGCCGCATCAGCACCGGAAACCGTGCACTGCTCTTTAAAATATTCCGCGGTCCGTCATCCAGCGTAATGTCCACCTGAACAACAGATTTCTGAAATCCCATAATGATATTTTCATCGGGAAAATCCGGAAATGCTGCCTTGATCTGCTCCACTCGTTTTGACATAAACTGCGGATATATGGCTGTCACGATATAAACGATTCCCTTTGTCTGTAATTTCCGGATAAATGCTTTTGCCTCATCGGATACCCGCTGCATATCATACAACCGTGGATCGTTATAGTATTTTTTAATCACTGATGCCCGCCCGGTATTTTCCCAAGAATTGATATCTTCCAACGTCAGCGGCGGGTCAAACTGATATTCCTGATTCGCCAGTTCTATGGCACAGTCATTTAAGGGAGAGATCACATCATCCCAGTCTATTCCAAATGTAAGCATAAGGCCTCCAATTTATCACTTTACTTCTGCTGCATCGTGGCGCTGATTATAAAAGAACATCCAAACCGCCATTCCGATAATGATCACATATCCCAACACGCTGAACCGATCCGGAATTTGATGGAACAGCACGAATCCAATGAGCGCGGAAAATATGATCTGTGAATAATCGTAAACAGAGATTTCTCTCGCCGGTGCATGATAATAAGCTGCTGTGATAGCAAACTGTCCGCCTGCCGCAGCCACTCCTGCGCCCAGCAGAACAATTCCCTGCCACATAGTCATTGTATGATAATTTAACAATAAGTACGGCAAGGTGACCAAGCAGGAAAATCCGGAGAAAAACAATACTACGGATACACCTTTTTGTCCCCTCTGTCCAAGGACTCGCACCATCGTGTAAGCAATTCCCGCGCATAATCCGCCGCAAAGTCCGATCAGTGAAGGCATCAGGTTCATATTTAGGAATGTCGGTTTAATGATAAACAGACTTCCGATAAAAGCACCGCACACCGCTGTCACCTGGATCGGTGTCAGTTTTTCTTTTAAGATCAAGAAGGAAAATAAAATAACAAAAAACGGTGACATTTTATTCAGCATGGAAGCATCGGAGAGCACCAGGTGATCCACCGCATAGAAATTACACAAAATTCCTAACGTTCCAAAAATTGCTCTCAGAAACATAAACTTCCAGTTTCCTTTTTCCACCTGAAACGTTTCTTTCTGACGCACCATCATCGCCAACGCAATGATAAACGCCACCAGATTTCGGAAGAAACTTTTCTGTACTGCTGGCAAATCCCCTGCCATTCGTACAAACATGTTCATAAACGCAAAGCAAAGCGCCGACAATATGATAAACATGATTCCCTTATACTTTACTTTCTGTTTCATAACTTACACCTGCTTTCTACACCTATTACCTATACTAATTCTCATTTTGCGCATTGATTTTTTCTGCCAGTTCTTCCAGATATTCCCAACGCTCCATTTTATGTTCCAGATCTGCATCCGTCTGTTCCCGCTCCGCTGCCAGTTCTGACAAACGTTTGGAATTGGTGGCATTGGCTGCCATTTCATCATCCAGTGCTTCTAGCTTTTCTTCCAGATCTAAAATATCCTGCTCAATGGTCTCATACTCCATTTTTTCTTTGTAGGAAAACTTCAGCTTGCGTTCCCGGTTTGCACGGTAGTTGTCATAGGCTGCACGGCCGCCGGCTTCAGCACTTCCATCATCAGATAAATCTGTATTTGCCGCAGAACCGGCATTGGAACCGGAAGTTATGATTCCGTCCTGCACGGACAGATTGCACTGTGCTGCCTCGCCTGCCTTCAGTGCATAATCAGTATAACCGCCCTCATATTGTTTTAACATGCCGCCATCCTCAAAGGCAAAAATACGGTTGACCGTACGATCCAGGAAATAACGGTCATGAGAGACGATAATCACAATCCCCTGATAGTGATCCAGATAATCCTCCAAAATCGTCAAAGTAGAAATATCCAGATCATTGGTTGGCTCATCCAGAATCAATACGTTTGGTGACTCCATCAGTACTCGAAGCAGGTTCAGACGTCTGCGCTCACCACCGGAAAGTTTTCCAATGAGGCTGTACTGCGCCTGCGGCGGGAATAAAAACCGCTCCAGCATGGCAGAAGCACTGATCAGTCCGTCTTCTGTCCGGACAAATTCTGCCGTTTCACGGATGTAATCGATCACACGCATGTTCGGATCCATATAAGCAATTCCGGCTTCTTTGCTGGTCTCAATTTCCTGTGAATAATAACCAATTTTAATGGTCTGCCCCACTTTGATGGTTCCGCTGTCCGGTTCTTCTCTGCCAGCCAGCATTTTCATCAACGTTGTCTTGCCGCATCCATTGGTTCCCACGAATCCCACACGGTCATTTTTTAAAAATATGTATGAGAAATCACGGATAAACGTATGGTTTCCATAGGACTTGCTGATACCATCAATTTCAATGGTCGTATTTCCCATACGGGTCGTGATAGAACTCATTGAAACCTGTCCGTCACTCTGTGGACCATGCTGGTTTTTCATCTCCTCGTAACGCTCCAGACGGGCTTTCTGCTTGGTGGAGCGGGCTCTGGCGCCGCGTTTTACCCACTCTAATTCTACCCGCAGGATCGACTGGCGTTTTCGCTCGGTTGCTGCTTCCATCTCCTCTCTCTGAGCCTTCAGCTCCAGAAATCCGGAATAATTTGTGTCATAGCTGTAAATTTTTCCTTTGTCAATCTCAACGATCCGGTTGGACACGCTGTCCAGAAAATAACGGTCATGGGTTACCATGATCAGACTACCTCTCCATCGTTTCAGATAATCCTCAAGCCAGGCTGCCATGGCATGATCCAAATGGTTCGTCGGCTCATCCAGCACCAGAATGTCACATGGCTGCATCAGAATCTCAGCTAAGGCCAGACGCTTGCGCTGACCACCGGAAAGCTCTGATATCTTCTGATCCAGACGGATAATGCCAAGCGTCTGAAGCATACTTTTTGCTTCTCCTTCCATGTCCCACTGCGTGCTCTCAGACATTTTTTTCTCCACATGCTCCCAGACGGTACAAGTGTCATCAAATTCCGGTGTCTGCGGCAGAAAACGGATCACCACATGGTTGGCTTTCGTGCAGCTTCCATCATCCGGTTCTTCCAGTCCCGCAGCAATTTTTAAAAGCGTGGACTTTCCGGTTCCGTTGATACCGATGATACCGACTTTTTCCCCTTCCTGCAGGAAAAAAGATGCTTTGTCAAGTAACACCCTCTCGGTATATGCTTTTGTAATATTTTCTAATGATAATAAATTCATACTCGTTCTGTTCCATTTCTATGTTTCTTGTCAGTTCCATTCTAACTGATTTCAGTGAAAAATACAAACAGGGAAACAAAAACTGCCGTGCCACATCTGACACGACAGTTTTAAAAATCGCTATTCGCATATCGTGGGATGAAAATCCCACTTTTATGCTCATATCGGGGCGTGCCCCAAGGTCATTCATCCACCCTTGTGCAAGCACAGGTGGACTCAGACCTTTTGACACTGTAATCTTATAAAAATTCTGCTCCGTTTGTTTCGATTACATGCTGATACCATCCAAATGATTTCTTTTTATATCTACACAGTGTTCCATTTCCATCATTGTCTTTATCCACATAGATAAATCCATAACGTTTTTTCATCTCTCCGCTTCCGGAACTGATCAAATCGATACAGCCCCAGCTGAGATAACCAAGCATCGGAACACCTTCCTTAATCCCGCGGACCATTTCTTTTAAATGTGCTTCATGATAAGCAATCCGGTAGTCGTCCTCTACCGTTTTGTTATCTGTAAGTTCATCCGCAGCACCCAGACCGTTTTCTACGATAAATAACGGTTTCTGGTAACGGTCATACAGCTGGTGCATCGTGATGCGAAGTCCTTTTGCATCAATCTGCCAGCCCCAGTCACTGGTTTCCAGATATGGATTATGCACACCTAAAAATGCATTTCCTTCCGCCTGCTTTCCTGTCACTTCCGCATCTGTAGCCACGCAGCGGCTGGAATAATAGGAAAATGCAATAAAATCTACGGTATGTGCTGCCAGAATTTCTTCATCTCCCGGATTCATCTCCAAATTAACCTCATTTTCCACGAAAAATGCTTTCGCGTAAGAAGGATAATAGCCTCTCACCTGTACATCGATAAAAAAGTATGTCTCATGATCGGAAGCAAGCGCTGCAAGCACATCATCCGGTCGGCAGCTGTAAGGATAGATACTTCCTGCGGCAAGCATACATCCCACCTGACAGGACGGATCTTCCTGTTTTACAATTTTTACGGCAAGTGCGCTGGCCATCAGCTGATGATGCGCTGCCTGATATTTTTCCTGTAAAGTCAGCTGATCCGCATCTTTTAACAGACCACCGCCCAGATATGGCACATGCATCAGCATGTTGATCTCATTTACCGGAATCCAGTATTTCACTTTTCCCCGATATCTGTGGCAGATTGTTTTGACGTAGCGCACAAAACAATCCAGCACATATCGATCAGACCAGCCACCATATTTTCGGATCAGCGCCAGTGGTGTATCAAAATGATTCATGGTCACAAGCACATCCATGCCATACCGTTCACATTCTGCAAACAGCTCATCGTAAAATTGCAATCCTGCTTCGTTTGGTTCTGCATCATCTCCATTTGGGAAAATGCGTGCCCAGGAAATGGATGTACGGAAACATTTGATCCCCATTTCTGCCAGTAATGCAAGATCCTCTTTGTAATGATGATAAAAATCAATCGCTTCATGTGACGGATAATAACCATAATCTTTCTTCATTGCCTCTGACGGATGAAAAATCGCGTAGCTGCGCTCTTTCCCTGCCGGAAGAATATCTACTGCAGACAGGCCTTTTCCGTCTGTCTGAAATGCCCCCTCTGCCTGATTGGCAGAAATTGCACCACCCCATGCAAAATCGTTCGGAATCTGATATTGTTCCATAGATTATGCTCCTTTTACCACATGAACCAGAGGATTACCAAAGTTCACCGCACCTTCTGCCACTGCAGTTACTTCCTCATAATCATCTGTATTTGTCACTACGACTATAACCGTCGGATCGTAGCCGGCTGCCACAATTTTCTCTGTGGAAAATGTACCGAGTACATCGCCTTCCTTCACCTGTGCTCCCTGGGATACGGATGATGCAAATCCATCTCCGTTCATTTCCACGGTATCCAGACCGATATGGATCAGTACCTCCACACCCTCACGGCTTTTCAGTCCATAGGCATGACCGGTTGGGAATACTGTCTCAACGGTTCCGGCAAACGGTGCTTTTACAGTGCCTTCTGTCGGATTCACTGCTGCACCTTTTCCTACCATACCGGAAGAAAATACTTCGTCATTTACCTGTTCCAGGGCAACAAAGCTGCCCTGCACCGGTGATAAAATATCATACGCTTCTGCTGTTTTCTCAGCACCTTTTTTCAAGAATTTAAACATAATGATCTCCTTTTTATTCTCCTTTGTAAAGAATAAATGAAACAACAAATCCTACTACAAATGCTGCTGCAATAGCAACCAGTGCCCACAGGAATGTGGTTCCAAGGAAAATAGCGATGGAAGCCAGACCCGGAGAAGCCATTGCTACCGCACGGACACCGAAGATGCCTGCGATCAGACCACCTACAGCAGCTCCGATCATAGTAGCATAAAATGGTGTCTTATATTTCAGACTGATACCGTACATAACTGGCTCAGACACACCAAGGATACAGGTCAGTCCACCGGAGGAAGCCAACGCTTTCACATCTTTATTTTTTGTACGGAACGCAACTGCCAGTGCCGCACCACCCTGTGCCATATTCGCACATAATCCGGCCGGAGCCATAACTCCTTCGTAACCAAGAGACGCCACAGAAGCCAGTGCGATCGGTGCATATGCATGATGCATACCGGTCATTACCATCAGCGGATATAATGCTGCCATGATCGGAACAGCCAGCCAGCTTGCGTTTGTTCCAAGGAAATTGATTCCCTGTGCAACAACTTCACCTACACGATAGCCCAGAGGTCCGAGGATCAGCAGACCTACCGGTGCTGTAACAATAACTGTGATCAGCGGCACGGAAAAGAACTTGATGGCTGTCGGTGAAATCTTGTCAGCCAAACGTTCTACATAGCACATAAAAATAACGATCAAAATGATCGGCAATACAGAAGATGCATAATTTACCGGCTGGATATGGAATCCAAACAGAGTAAGCTCATCTACCTGTAAAATACCCGGATGCAACAATACACCAGCAAGCATAACTGCGATAAATGCATTTCCGCCAAATTTTTTCGCTGTTGTATAAGCAAGCATTACCGGAAGGAAATAAAATCCTGCATTGGCAATGTTGTTAAATATCGTGTATGTAGATCCTGTTGCATCCACCAGATTGAATACTTTTAACAGGATCAGAATAGCCTGAATCATACCGGCTGCTGTCAGAACCGGAAGGATCGGTGTAAACAGTCCCGCAATTGTATCAAATACCATATTCAGGCTGAATTTTTTGCGTTTTTTCTCCTCTTTTCCATTGGAAACCGCACTTTTTTCTTCTGCTTTCGGTGCTTCTTCCTGTGCATCACCTGTAAATTCCGGAAGGTTCATCATTGCCTTGTACACATTGCCAACTTCATTTCCGATGACAACCTGATGCTGTCCGCCTTTTGCGATGACGCCAACAACTCCGTTCAGACTTTTCAGTGTTTCCGTCTGAACTTTGGAATCATCTTTTAATGTAAAACGCAGACGTGTGATGCAGTGTGTCAGCCCCTCTACATTTTCACGCCCGCCGACACCTGCAAGAATCTCTTTTGCTAATTTTGCATAATCCATTGTCTTTCTCCCTTGTTTTGTTTATAAATGTACCATTTGCGTATTTCACGCTGTTTTTCAGAAAGCTTTCTCAATGACTGGATTATACCATTTACCACTTTTTTCTGTCTAATATCAGAAATGAATGTTATCTATGCAGATTCTGTATCATATCAGACTTCATGCATCACTTTTCCTTATAACTTCTGTTACTTTTTGCTGTCCTTGAAAATAAGACAGGCAGTAATTTACAAATTCCTGGCTGCTGTTACTGTCATTTTCTTCCAGGATTGCAAGACTGACTGTATTATAATCATCCAGCTCCAGATATGAAAAATCCGGATTTCGCTTCACACGGACCATCTGGTCCACGATCGCGTAACCGTCTCCCGCTGACAATGCTACAAAAATTGCATCCAGACTGGAGACCAGATGATACTGCGGTTTAAAGCCATACCTTTTTTCCAGCAAACGCATGTTAGAGCCCAATCCTACGGGGCCTTCCTCATCCCGGAACGTATACATCGTCTGCTCTTTAAAATCTGCCGGTGTCAGATTTTCACGTTTTGCCAGTACATTATATCTGGAATAAAGCAACAGTTTCTGCACACTCACCAGATCATATATTTTTACATTTTGCAGATGTCCCTGGCGAACTGCACTGTCAATCTGTGCCCTCATTCCAAAAATCACATCATACTGTCCCTGTTTTAAGCCACGAAACAGATTTTTCTCCAGATTTGTATCAATATTTAACTGAATCTGGCGATAATCCTCCCGAAACTTCATCAGCACCGGACGAAACTGTTCCGAAAAATCCCATTCCTGAAATACACCCAGACTTACTTTTCCGGCTTTCTCCTGGCTCATTCCACGCACCTTGATAACCATGTCATCCAGTTCAGACATCATTTTTGTAAAATATTTCTGAAATTCTTTTCCCGCCGGGGTCAATACTACGCTTTTGCTTGTACGATCAATTAATGGACAGCCCAGTTCCTTCTCTAAAGCTGCCACTTTCCTGCTGATAGCCGGCTGTGAGACATACAGCACATTTGCCGCCTTTGTAAAATTCAGACAGCGGGCTACCTCCAGAAAGTATGCAATCGACAACGTATCTATTACCATCCCTGTCATCTCCCTGATTTTTACGATTTTTAAATTATTTGTGTTTATCATACGTGGAAAAAAAGTCCTTGTCAACGAACAAAAAGCCGATGTTCCGTAACTGGAACACCGACTTTTTTCGTGATTCTTAGGGGAATCATTTTAAAATGTGTATAAAAATGGATTAGGATTAACTATTTTAAAAGTACTATTTAAAAGAAAAGATTAAGTAAATTTTGTATTTTATGCTTCTTTAATTTTTTTGATTTCCTCGATCAACAATGGCAGAACTTTCATGGCATCGCCAACAATTCCTACATCTGCCACATCAAAGATCGGAGCATCTTCGTCTTTATTGATGGCGATGATATAGCCGGATCCGATCATGCCGGATACATGCTGTGTAGCACCGGATACACCGCAGGCAATATAAAGCTTCGGTGCAACGATCTTGCCAGACTGTCCAACCTGATGGGAACGTCCTACCCACTCTTCTTCAATTGCCGGTCTGGTGGCTCCTACAACACCACCGCAGACATCTGCCAGTTCCTGAACCAGCGCAAAATTTTCCTTGCTTCCCATACCACGACCACCGGTTACGATGACATCTGCATCTTCCAGATTGACAGCCTCGCTGATTTCTTTTACCACGTTGGCAATCTTTGTAAATACAGACTCCTCCGGGATTTCTACTGTTTCTTCTATAATTTTGCCGGCTTTTCCCGCCTCAAGAGACTTGGAAAAAGAACCTCCGCGAACGGTGGCTACTGCCGGCTGGGTATGCAATACAACATCATTTAGAATATTTCCGCCGTAAACCGGGCAGGTAAAAACATACTGATCACCATCTGCCACAATATTCATGACATCAACGGCACAGCCTGCCTCAAATTTCTGTGCAAGCAGCGGAGTGACATCTTTGCCCTCCTGAGTTGCTGCTGCCAGAACCAGTGACGGTGTATATTTTTCCACCAGTTTTGCAAGCATTGCTGCCCGCACTTCTGGTCTGCTTTCTGCTGTTTTTACAGTTACTGCCTGATCTGCACCAGCTTCAATGGCTGTCTTTGCAGCTTCTTCTGTCTCTTCCGCAAGAATGGCTGCAATCACTTCTTCACTTTTTGCAGCTGCAAGCTCTTTTGCTTTTGCCAGAATTTCAAGGGCCGGACCCACTGGAGCGCCCTGGGCAGTCTCAACATATACTAAAATATTTTTTCCATCTGTCAGACTCATTTCCACGACCTCCTACAATACCTTGGCATCCGCGATCAGCTTCATTGCCTCAGCAACAGCTTCTTCCGAGGATTCTGCCTTGATTTTTACACCGGCCTGACGTTTTGCAGGCGCATATACTTTTACAACCTCCATGGAGCTTGCCGGAACATCTCCGGTCTCAAGTTCAGCGATGGATTTCTTTCTTGCTGCCATCTTGCTCTTGATGGTCGGATAACGCGGATCATAATTTGGCTTCTGAATGGTCACAACACATGGCAGGGAAGTTTCGATTTCATTGTATCCAGTCTCTGTCTCCTGTTTGATGATCGCTTTTCCATCTGCTGTCTCAACAGCTACGACATTCGCAACTGCTGGAACATTTAACTGTGCTGCCAGCAGCAAGCCTGTCTGACTTGCCGCATAGTCAGTGGATTCTTTTCCGCAAAATACAAGATCAAAGGTCTTTCCTTCAGCTGCTTCAATGTCTGATTTTGCTTTTGCGAGAAGTTTTGCAACTGCCGCACCATCCAACTTTTCGGCCTCATCATATTTTACAAGGTATGCATGATCGGCACCAACTGCAAGGCAGTTTTTTAAAGAGTTTTTCACACTGTCATCTCCGATGGATACAACCGTTACTTCACTCTCGCCAATGGCTTCTTTCAGACGTACTGCCATTTCTTCTGCATATGTATCAAATGCATTTACGACAGGTGTCACCCCGTCCAGTGCCGGTTTCCCTGTGGCTTCATCCAAAGAAATTTCCACAGAATCGTCCGGAACCTGTTTGATGCAAACTAATATTTCCATAATGATTTCTCCTGATTATTCTTTTTGTTTGTATTCCGCCAACTTTCAAAAATGTCCATCAGCGGAATACATATATTGTTAGATAAGGGATAGCTTACTTACCAATGATACTGTTTGAGATAACGATTCTCTGTACCTCGTTTGTTCCCTCAAAGATCTGGAAGATCTTTGCATCTCTCAACAGTTTCTCTACCGGGTACTCACGGCTGTAGCCATATCCGCCAAACATCTGAATTGCCTCAGAAGCAACTTCCATAGCAATATCGGAAGCATAGCATTTTGCGATTGCGGATTCTTTTGTATATGGAAGACCCATATCCATTTTTGTCAGGGCATGTGCTACCATCTGACGTGCGGTTTCTGTCTTGATCTCCATATCTGCTACTTTGAATTTCAGCGCCTGATTTTTGATGATCGGTTTACCAAACTGTACACGCTCTTTGCCGTAAGCAATGGCCTCGTTGATACCTCTCTGTGCAATACCGGTTGCAACGCATCCCATCCAGGTACGAGCCTGATCCAGTGTCTGCATTGCGATATTGAAACCTTTTCCTTCCTCACCGATCAGGTTGGAAGCCGGAATTCTGACATCCTCAAGAACAACATCACAGGTGTTGGAAGTACGGATACCCATCTTATTTTCTTCTTTTCCTGTGCTTAATCCAGGTGTTCCTTTTTCAACAAAGAACATGGACATTCCTTTGACGCCTTTTGTCTTGTCTGTCATGGCTGTTACACAGTAGAAAGAAGCGATGCCGCCATTTGTAATAAAGCATTTTCTTCCGTTCAGTACATATTCATCACCATCTTTGACAGCAGTTGTTTTGCCTGCACCTGCATCAGAGCCGGCACCCGGCTCAGTCAGGCAAAACGCACCGAAGCCGCCTTCCAGGATCAGATCACATGCACGCTGTTTTAACTCTTTACTTCCTGCGATCAGTACCGGTTTCATACCAAGTCCGCTGGCGGAAATGGTAGTTGCAAATCCAGCATCCGCAATTGCCATCTGCTCGATGAGTGCTGCCACATCCACTCTTGATAAACCCGGGCCACCAAACTCCTCCGGAACTTCCAGTGCCTGATATCCCTGCTCGATTGCTTTATCGTAAATCTCTTTCGGCCATTCGCCGGATACATCGTATTCTTTACACTGCTCTACGACTTCCTTGTCGCAGAAATTTTTTACGTCCTGTAACAAATCCTGTGCTTCTTCAGAAATTAAATATGCCATTACCTTTTCCTCCTTGAAAATAAACGTAACTTGTTTCTATATAACTGTGCTATTATTTCTACATTACTTCTTGAAATTCTTTCAAGAAGTATCCCTCGCAAAATCAGCATTTTTGAGTTCTACTATTTTTTATATCCCTTCTTGAAATTCTTTCAAGAAGTATCCCTCGCAAAATCAGCTCGGTTTATAACTTATAGCAAATTTTACCCGGATTTAAGATCATCTTCGGATCAAATACTTCTTTGATGCCTTTCATCAGGCGCATGCTTGTTTCACCTGCAAATGTTGCCAGATAATCCATTTTTCCATAACCGATTCCATGTTCACCGGAAATCAGTCCGCCGCATTCTGCTGCCTTTTTATAAATAATATCCATGAAATCAGCAACCTGTTTTTTAAATTCTGCCTCATCCATATCATTTGCGCATGCATAAATATGTAAGTTTCCATCACCTGCATGACCAAAACTCTTGATCGTGAAATCGTATTTTTCTTCCAGTGATTTTACAAAAGTCAGATACGGTGCAATCTGATTTACCGGAACGACTACATCACACTCATCCAGCAATTTTGTCTCTGCTTCGATTGCCTCAAGGAAAGAACTTCTAGCTGCCCAGGCATCCTTTTTCTTCGCCGGTGTATCAGCAACCAATACGTCGATGGCACCTGCCTCGAGAACAACTTCTGCTGCTTTCTCGGTAATCTCCTCCAGAGATTCCATATCATCTCCATCAAATGTCACCAGGAGATAAGCACCGATATCCACACCCTCTAACTGCTGTGGAAATACGCTCTTTCCAAGATAACGTTCAGAAGCCAGAACAATTTCTTTTTCCATAAATTCAATGGCCTGTGGCTGTAAATGCTCCATGAAGAATTTCGGAACAGTTGCGATACAATCTTCCAAATTCTCATACGGAATGATCAGGCTGATGGTCTCCTTCGGTGCCGGAATCAGTTTCAATGTAAGTTCTGTGATAATACCTAACGTTCCCTCGGAACCGATCATCAGATTTAACAGGCTGTATCCGGTAGAAGTTTTTGATACGGTTGCACCAAGTTTTACAATTTCACCAGTTGGAAGTACAACAGTCATTGCTCTAACATAATCTCTCGTACATCCATATTTTACGGCTCTCATACCACCTGCATTTGTGGATACGTTTCCACCAAGTGTTGCAAATTTCTCACCTGGATCTGGCGGATACAAAAGTCCCTGTTTTTGTGCATCCTCAGCAAGGTCATTTAACAGAACACCAGCCTCCACACGAACAACAAAGTTCTCTTTGTCATATTCCAGAATTTTATTCATCTTAGACATGTCAATCATGACACCACCATGCAATGCAACTGCTGCACCCGTCAATCCAGTTCCTGCACCTCGCGGAATGACCGGAACACTGTTTTCATAACACAGCTTCACGATTGCCGAAATATCCTCCGTTGTGGTTGCCTCGATCAGTACCGTCGGCGCTCCTTTTCCGTAAATTGGCATTTCATCGTGAGAGTAATCTGCATTGATCTCATCACCGGTGAATACCTTGCCCGGAACAATTTTTTTGAACTCTTCAATGAGTTCCGGTGTCACTTGGTTGTAGCTGTAATCTGCCATCATCCAAATCCTCCTTTTACACATTTTTCAAAATTTTTATCTTATCCCGTATTCTGAACATAATCACTTCGCGATTTCTATGTTCAAAATATAGAAAATTGTCTTATTTTATCAAATCACTGACTGCTAATTTCTTCTTACAATCACGGAAACTCCATCCGGAATCACAGTAATCTTACTGTCTGTTTTACCCAGATATGCATCTGCCATACGGATTGCTTCATCTATGCTTTCTGCATAATCCATCTGCATATCATTGACCAGCTGCTTCGGTGCCTGGGTGACCATGATAACTTTGTGTTGCATCAGCACTCTACACAAAATCTGTGCTTCCCACTGATCCGGAACCGTTTTATCACGCGGCGTATCTAAGAAACGCTGCATGATCACATTTTTATCTTCGCCGCTAGCAAAAGTATCATATAATGACTGTCCGCCATGTCCATCGATACAGCTGGAAACCATAATGATCACGCCACCCGGATTACAGCTTGCTTCCGCTGCTGTCATACCTTTCACAGACTGGTAAACATTCTGGTCCAGCGGATATCCGCCGTTTGTGGAAATCACGATATCTGAAGGAATTGCATCCACGCCGGACATCTGATCCACGAATTGGCATCCTTCCAGATGTGCTTCATTAAAATTACCGGCATATGCACGGATGACTTTTTTATTTTCATCCAGTACAACATTTATGATAAAAGCTAATTTTGCTTTTTCTGCTGCATAAATCATGTCCCGATGAATTGGATTGCCTTCCAGCACACCGGTTCTCGCATATGCGCTGGCAATAAATTCGGAACAATGGTTTGCCATAACAGTTGCTGCGCTGGATACTCCCGGTAGTACACTTTTTCTACCCCCGGAAAAACCTGCAAAAAAATGCGGTTCGATAAATCCTTCGGAAATCAGCAAATCTGCTTCGGCTGCGATCTTGTTGATTTTCAATTTTCCACCGGATGGCAAGGTACCAAGTTCTACCATATCTGCATCTTCATGGCTTTTATGTACTGCAAATGTGATGTCTTCACGATCAACAATATCTTCACCAAATTTGTAAATCAGTTCTTCTCTTGTGGTCGGTCTGTGAAAACCAGTGGCAATCAGGATTGTAATCTTTGCATTCGGATTGCCTGCTTTGATTTCTTCTAAGACACCCGGCATAATCACTTTGCTTGGAACCGGCCGCGTATGGTCACTGGCAATCAACACAATGTTGTCTTTCCCATTTGCCAGCTCACGTAACGTTTTCGAATGGATTGGATGCGCTAAAGCATCTTTTACGATTTCCTCTTCGGGCTTATCTGCCTGAAACTCATGGGCTCTGGAAACAAGAATGCCATTCAGTCGATTGTCCGAAATTGTTACCTTCATTTTTTCTTTGCCAAAAGGTAAAGTTACCTCTGCCATGTTTTGATTCCCCCTTATAAAACATTTGCCATTTATATGTATCAATGAATTATAAATCTATGTTTTTGGTACTACCACTTTACTTTTATTTTTTGGTAGAACCAATCAGAATAAAAAATAAAGTTTACATCGGAACTCATATTTTTCGGAAAACAAAAATTATTTTCTTGATTGGTTCTACCATTTCTTAACTGATTTATATTTTACTCATTTCTGTTTTATACGTCAACATCATATCGCACAAAATTTTCCAAAAAAAAACAGCAAATTACACAAAAATTCTTGTTTAGGGTAAGTTGGAACAAGCAGAAACGAACTCCAACAAGAACCTGAAAAATTTTCTGTGACCACTGC
>CAKRKO010000067.1 GCA_934358495.1 uncultured Eubacterium sp.
AAATTTTCGTTGTGACCGCTGCGTCTAGCCCGACCGCGGGAGTGTGTCTGAGCACGCCGGTTTTGCGGGCGAGTTCGTGAATTTGATCAGAACTTGCTCTAGCAAGTTCTGGTGCGAGATTCGGGTCTGCGTAGCAGACATATTTCAAATCCGAATCTCTGCACATTCATGCGAAGCTATTCTAAGTGGAGGTGAAACCTCCGCTTAGGAAATAAGCGACGCAGTGGTCACAGAAAATTTTTCAGGTTCTTGTTGGAGTTCGTTTCTGCTTGTTCCAAATTACCCTAAACAAGAATTACGCGTAGTGGTACACATGCCGTTTTCGTACGAAAAACGAAATCGTCACGCAGATTGCCAGTGACTCTGCTACCACGATGGAGCACCATATTCCGTTTACCCCAAATAGGTACGGCAGCACAAGAACTGCCACAATCTGAAAAGCAAAGGTTCTCAAAAACGCAATACATGCAGAAATCAGTCCATTATTCAATGCAGTGTAAAATGCAGATCCGAAAATGGAGAATCCGTTTAACAGGAATGCCAGTGAATAAATTCGAAATCCATGTACGGTAAGCGCAAATAAAGCATCGTCATATCCGACAAACAATGACGCCAGCGGTGTGGACAGCAGATTTGCCAGAATTGCCAGGCAGACACCGGCACAGCCAACCAGCTTCAGACTTTTGCGGAACAAGTTTTTTAGTTCTGAATAGTTTTCGGCTCCGTAATTGTATCCAATTAGCGGTGAACAGCCCACGGAATATCCGATGAACATTGCGCAGAAAATAAAACTTACATACATAATCACACCGTAAGCGGCAATGCCGTTTTCGCCGGCAATCCGCATCAACTGAAAATTATAGAGCATATTAACCAGTGACATGGAAATATTTGTCATAAATTCAGAAGAACCGTTGGTAGATGTTTTGAGAATAATTCCTGGCTGAATCCGTGTCCTGCAAAGCTGCAGCGAACTGCTGTTTTGGCGTAAAAAATAAAGCAGCGGAGTCAGACCGCCGATAAATTCGGAAGTGACAGTGGCAAGTGCGGCACCTGTGATACCTAGTTTTAATCCATAGACAAATACGGCATCCAGTGTCATGTTGGTCAGTCCTGCGCTGACGGTGATCAGCAGTCCAAGTTTTGGCTTCCCGGCAGTGACCAGCAGACTTTGAAAAACATTCTGCAGCATGAAACAGGTCAGTGAAATCATGGAAATACGTCCATACAGAATACTCCCTGACAGCATTTCGCCGTTGGCACCTAACAGTTTTGCAATTGTTGGCATAAAAATAAAACCAAGGGTAGAGACAATAATTCCACCAATGATGGTGCAGTATACAATCATGGAAAAATACTCCTGTGCCAGTTTAGGTTTCCCTTCTCCTAACGTTTTTGACACAATGGCATTTCCACCAGTTCCGAGCATAAAACCAATCGCACCTAGGATCATGATAAACGGCATGATCAGATTGACGGATGCAAATGCGGTTTTCCCGACAAAGTTGGATACAAACAGTCCGTCCACAACACTATAGATAGAAGTGAAAATCATCATGATGATGGATGGAAAGACAAATCGTAACAGTTTAGGTAATGTAAAATGATCCGAAAGCTGAATCTTCATAAATTACAGTTCCTTTCATAAAAAACGCAGGGTGTTATGCCCGGGCACAATGTAATGATTAAAATGCTAGCATAGAGAAAATGGACTGTCAATGTAAAAAACGATACATATGAAAGGCAATCTATGTAAAATGTGATATAGTTCATGATGAAAATAGTAATAAAAGTGTATAATAAGTCGGAAAAGGGTGATAGAATTGCTTGGAAAACAAATTAAAATAGTGTAGAATAAGAGGCAGATTGAAAAAGAGGAGCGTTTGAAAAATGAAAGTTGATTTATTTTCCATTGGCAGATTTACAATTCATACTTATGGTGTGATGATTGCCATCGGAGTTATTTTATGCGTGCTGATGGGTTACTATAGAGCAAAGCGTCTGGAAATGAAAGCAGAACCAGTGATGGATATTGCAATTCTCTGTCTGGTGATGGGATTTTTGGGAGCGAAAGTATTTTTTGTGATTTTAAGTTGGAAGCAATTCCTGACAGATCCGTTGAGTGTACTGGGATCTTCCGGATTCGTGGTATGTGGCGGAATTATTTTCGGTGTGGTTTCTGCATTAATTTATTGTAAGATTAAGAATATCCGTTTCTTTGAGTACTTTGATCTGCTGGCACCGTCTGTAGCACTGGCACAGGCCTTTGGACGTTTGGGATGCTTTTTCGCGGGTTGCTGTTATGGTAAAGAGACAAGTCTTCCAATCGGAATCGTATTTCCGGAAAACAGTTTTGCACCGGCTGGGGTACCGTTGTTGCCGACACAGCTTTTTTCATCCGCAGGAGATTTTGTGATCGCATTTGTTTTGATCCGTATGACTGGAAAAATGCGTCACACAGGCGATGTGGGAGCATTGTATCTGATGCTTTATGGAATCGGAAGATTCTGTGTGGAGTTTCTGCGTACCAACGAGCAAGGAGGATTCTTTGGACTGACAACAGCGCAGCTGATCTCAATTGTATTTATGATTGCATCAATTGGACTTTTTGTCCGCAACAAACGAGCAGCGGACAGAGAAGATATGATGTATATCTAATCATAACAGTTTCATTGCTCCGGAGGAAATCTGGCTGATGATATCAACCACGGCAGCATCTCCGTATTGTCTGTTTTCGAAAAATGCATAATAACCGCCATAAACCGTGTAAGACAGCACGACATTGACGGATGGATCCTGTTTGTACTCCGGGTGAGCTTCAAACAGGATTTTTTTTAACTGATATTCTACTTTGCGCACCAGTTCCCCAGCTCTGGTTCCGGAAAATAAAATGCGGATGATGGCATCCCGGGAGAGATAGCCGAGAAACATGTTTTTTGCCAGAGCCGCCGGATCTTCCAGGCAGTTTGCCGGATTCGGAATGGCTTCTATGACGGAGGTGACAACTTCTGTCTCTAACTGATCACTCAGATCGTAAATATCTTTATAATGGGAGTAAAAGGTAGATTTGTTGATCTGTGCCTTTTCACACAATTCTTTGATCGTGATTTTTTCTAATGGTTTTCTGGAACGTAATGCCAGAAACGTATTGTGAATGGCTGTTTTTGTTTTTTCTATTCTGATATCCATAATAATACCTCATATGTTTGCTAATGGTGTTAGTCAAAGTAAAGCGGACATTCGCAATCCGCTTTCTGCTGTTGAGTTTTTCGACAATTATCGAAAAGTGTTGGTTTTCCAACGGATTGGAAAAGCTGTTTCTGTTCAAGTATGTTTTCTCTATCTATAATTATAATAGAATTGACAAAGAAAAACAACCACAGTTGATTAATGAGGGAGAGAGTATATGGATTTTTATGGATTTTATACGGGAAAAGAATTTGAAGCTTATCGTTTTCTGGGCGCACATGCCTGCGAAAGAGGAACGGTTTTTCGGACATTTGCACCGAATGCACAGAGAATTTCTCTGATTGGTGAGTTTAATGACTGGCAGGAGACACCGATGCAGAAAGTACATGATGGCAATTTCTGGGAGTGTTATGTGGAAAATGCCGGGAAGGGCATGATGTATAAATACAAGATTTACGGAGCAGACGGCAGCTGTATCGATCACTGCGATCCGTATGGTTTTTATTCGGAACTGCGTCCGAACAATGCGTCGATTATTTATGATACGACAGATTATCATTTTACAGATTCAGAATGGATGAAAAAACGGTCAGTACAAAAAGATGCGCCGTTAAATATTTATGAGATTCATTTTGGTTCCTGGAGAAAGAAGGATGATAAAGATGCGGAAGGATGGTATACTTATCGCGAGATGGCAGATTTGCTGATTCCGTATCTGAATGAAAATGGTTACAATTATGTGGAGTTGATGCCGTTGAGTGAGCATCCCTGCGATGAATCCTGGGGTTATCAGAATACTGGATTTTTTGCACCGACTTCCCGTTACGGTACGCCGGATGATCTGCGCTATTTTGTCAATGCCTGCCACAAGCATAAAATCGGCGTGTTGATGGATTTTGTACCGGTGCATTTTGCGGTGGATGCCTATGCACTGTGGAATTATGACGGTTCTGCCTTGTATGAATATCCGAATCAGGACGTAGGATACAGCGAGTGGGGAAGCTGCAATTTCATGCATTCCAGAGGAGAAGTGCGAAGCTTTCTGCAATCTGCGGCAGCGTACTGGCTGTCAGAATATCATTTTGATGGTCTGCGCATGGATGCAGTGAGCAATCTGATCTACTGGCAGGGCAATGAGGCAAGAGGCGTGAATAATCTGGCGGTTTCCTTTATTCAAAACATGAATCAGGGATTAAAGGATCGTTTTCCAACGGCTATATTGATGGCAGAGGATTCTTCTTCCTATCCGGGCGTGACCAGATCTGTTCACGATGGTGGTCTGGGTTTTGACTATAAGTGGGATATGGGATGGATGAACGACACGTTGAATTATTTTCGGACAGCACCGGAGTATCGTTCTGAGAACTATCACAAACTCACTTTTTCCATGATGTATTATTATAATGAAGCGTATGTTCTGCCATTGTCTCACGATGAAGTGGTACATGGAAAGGCGACCATTATTCAAAAAATGAGTGGTGACTATGAAGAAAAATTCCCGCAGGCACGGGTAATGTACATGTATATGTATGCACATCCGGGCAAAAAGCTGAATTTTATGGGAAATGAAATTGCGCAGTTCCGTGAGTGGGATGAGAAGCGGCAGCAGGACTGGGATATTTTGAAATTCCCGAAACACAGAGAATTTCATCACTTTATGATGGAACTGAATGAGGTATATGAGAAACATTCTGCTTTCTGGGAGGCAGATTATGCACAGGATGGTTTTCGGTGGATCGACTGCCATCAGGAAGAAAAATGTATATATGCCTTTGAACGAAAGAGTAAAAAGGAGCGGATCGTCGCTGTGTTCCATTTTGGAAATACAAAAGAGCAGGAATATGTAATGAAAATCTCCGGTGTCAAGAAATTAAAACTGATCTGTAGCAGTGATGATTCTGAGATGAAAAAAGCACATCCGGAGTATCAGAAAGATTTGGTTGTGAAAAAGGGACAGGTTACTATACAACTGCCGGCATACAGTGCACGTTTTTATCAGGTAGTGGAATAAATAGCGGAAAGTGATTTTACACTGTGTAGCGACTGTGTTCATAAGCAAGTAGTGAAAGCGGATTGCGAATGTTCGCTTTAGTGTAAAAGTTTGAGATAACACATTTGAGATAGTTTTCTTACACTACGAAAAAAATATACTAACGCCTACGAAATGTGTCTAACCATACAAAAATTAGTAGAAATTAACTGATAATTAATGAAAAAATATATCAATAAGGGAGATAATGTTTGAAATATCCAATTGCGATGCTATACTAAAAATTAAACATTAAACATATGCAAATGGAGGGAAAAATATTATGTTCAAAAAATTTAATGCAGGAAAAGTTGGTCTTTTTGTAGCAGGTCTTGCTTTTGGAACAGCAGGTATCAAAATCCTTACAAGCAAAGATGCTAAGAAAGTTTATACGGGTTGCACCGCTGCTGTACTGCGTGCAAAAGATACTGTAGTAAAAACAGCAACAACTGTTCAGGAGAACGCAGGTGATATTCTTGCTGAGGCAAAACAGATCAATGCTGACCGTGCCGCTGCGGAAGCATATGTTGAGGACGAAGAAGTAACTGAGACAGAAGATTCCCAGGCTGAGGAAGCACAGGCAGAATAATGAAATTTGCAATAAAACATGAGATCAAAGGACGTCTACGTGTACATATGGCGCAGCAGCGCATGACATATGAGCAGGCAGACGTCCTGCAATATTATCTGCAGCAGTCTGATCTCGTAGTAGATGCAAAGGTATACGAACAGACAGCGGACGTTGTGATCAGTTACAACGGAGACAGGGCTGCTATTATTCATTTATTGTGTACCTTCAAATATCAGCTGGTGGAAGTACCGGAAGGTTATCTGGAGAGTACCGGACGTGAACTGAATGCAGAATATAAAGAAAAATTAATTTGTAAAGTGGTATGGCATTACGGAAAGAAGCTGATATTACCGGCTCCAATTCGAAATATTATCACAGTTGTAAATGGTATCCGTTATATATGGAAGGGACTGCAGAGCCTGCGCCATCGCCGACTGGATGTGGCCGTTCTGGATGCAACGGGTATTGCGGTATCACTGCTCCGTCAGGATATGGGAACCGCAGGTTCCGTTATGTTCCTGCTTGGAATTGGCGAGCTGCTTGAGGAGTGGACACACAAGAAATCCGTCGGTGATCTGGCACGAAGCATGTCTCTCAACGTAGAGAAAGTATGGCAGAAAGTTGGAGACCAGGAAGTTCTGGTATCTTCTTCTACCATTGAAAAAGGCGATGCGATCATCGTTCATGCCGGAAATGTGATCCCGTTTGATGGTGTGGTAACAGCCGGAGACGCTACCGTAAATCAGGCTTCCCTGACAGGCGAATCCGTACCGGTTGCAAAAACCATAGATTCTTACGTTTACGCAGGTACTGTTCTGGAAGAAGGTGAGCTGACCATCCGTGTGGAAGCAACCGGAAGTGCTACAAAATACGAGAAGATTGTTACCATGATCGAGGATTCCGAAAAACTGAAATCCAATCTGGAAGGAAAAGCAGAGCATCTGGCAGACAAGCTGGTTCCGTATACATTAGGTGGTACGTTACTGACCTGGTTACTCACAAGAAATGCCACAAAAGCATTGTCTATCCTGATGGTAGACTTCTCCTGCGCACTGAAACTGGCAATGCCGATTTCCGTGCTTTCCGCAATCCGTGAGGCACAGCAGTGTGACATTACCGTCAAAGGCGGAAAATATCTGGAGGCCGTTGCCGAGGCAACAACCATCGTATTTGATAAAACTGGTACACTGACAAAGGCAAAACCGACGGTGATCGATGTCATTCCGTTCAACGATTCGGAGCCGGATGAGCTGCTTCGTATCGCAGCCTGCTTGGAAGAACATTTTCCACATTCTATGGCAAAAGCCGTTGTGACAGCTGCAAAACAGAAAAAGCTGGAGCACGAGGAAATGCATTCTAAAGTGGAATACATAGTAGCACATGGTATTTCTTCTTTCATCGAAGAAAAACGTGTGGTGATCGGAAGCTATCATTTTGTATTTGAAGATGAACAGTGCCAGATTCCGGAAGGCAAAGAAGTTGTATTTGATAACCTGCCGGAAGAGTGTTCCTGCCTGTACATGGCTGTTGATCAGCAGCTTGCAGCCGTTATCTGTATCGAAGATCCTGTACGTGAGGAAGCAACGGATGTCATTCAGGATCTGCGTGACAATGGTATCCAAAAAATTGTTATGATGACTGGAGACAGCGAGCGTACTGCAGCAGCAATTGCACGCAAAGTCGGTGTGGATGAGTATTATTCTGAAGTTCTGCCGGAAGATAAAGCAAATTTCGTAGAACAGGAGAAAGCACTTGGTCATAAAGTAATTATGATCGGTGACGGAATCAACGATTCACCGGCTCTGTCAGCCGCTGACGCAGGTGTGGCCATCAGCGATGGTGCAGCCATTGCCCGTGAGATCGCAGACATTACCATCGCAGCTGATGATCTGCATGAGATCGTGACGTTGAAGAAGATCAGTAACAGGCTGATGCAGCGCATCCATCGCAATTATCGCTTTATCGTAGCGTTTAATGCAGGACTGATCGCACTTGGTGTTGGTGGAATTATTCAGCCGACCACATCTTCTCTGTTACATAACACTTCAACATTGTATATTGGTCTGAAAAGTATGGAAAATCTGCTGGATGAGCAGGAGAAAAATAAATAAAAGCATGTTGTGATGAAAAATGATTGTGCTTAAGGATAAGAAACCCGTGGAACTTTGAAAAATAGGCTCCATGGGTTTTTTGCTGGTTGGAAAATGGAACGCACACGCTCTTATATCATAATTTGGAAAATTTTGATATGCCTGCTCCTTTTTCGTAAAATATAGGTTATGGAGCTGTTCTTTTTATTGGATAATTGTTTATTTTCAGAGAAGTAATTGTTTTTTACGTGAAAATCCGCTATACTATCACAGGCAATTAATTCATAGTAAAATAGTAAACAATAAAGAATCTTATAAAAACATATGGGTTCTGAAATGTTCGAATAATATCAAAAGTACGATGGAGGATAAATATTTATGGAAGAAAATACTTCTTTGCATACAGAATGTGCGCATAAGCCGCGCCCGGCTGTGTTGAACCAGTTTTCCAGAACGGAACTGCTTCTGGGAGAAGACAACATGCAGCGCCTGTTCAACGCCAGAGTGGCCGTATTCGGTATCGGCGGCGTCGGCGGATACACTGTGGAAGCACTGGCTCGTGTGGGCGTTGGAACACTGGATCTGATTGATGATGACCGGATCTGTCTGACAAACTTAAATCGTCAGATTTTTGCAACAAGAAAAACCATTGGAAAATATAAAGTAGATGTAGCGAAAGAGCGTATTCTGGAGATTAACCCGAAGGCAGTGGTCAACACATATAAGACATTTTATATGCCGGATACTGCAGATCAGTTTGATTTTTCCCAGTACGATTACGTGGTAGATGCGATTGATACCGTAACCGGAAAGCTGATGCTTGTGGAGCAGGCAAAAGCCGCAGGTGTGCCGATCATCAGTTCCATGGGAGCAGGAAACAAAATGGATGCGTCTGCATTTGAAGTGGCAGATATTTATGAAACTTCTGTCTGCCCATTGGCAAAAGTGATGCGCCGCGAGCTGAAAAAACGCGGTATTGATCATCTGAAAGTTGTTTATTCCAAGGAAAAACCGATGACACCAATTGACGAGACCGAAAACAGCTGTAAAAACAATTGTGTCTGCCCGCCGGGAACCGCAAGAAAATGTACCGTGCGCCGTCAGATTCCGGGAAGTCTTGCATTTGTGCCGTCAGTAGTCGGACTCATCATCGCAGGTGAGATCACAAAAGATTTGACAGAATTACCGCAGTAGAAAGGAGATCATATGGGAGAAATACAGTTATCTGTACAGGAACTGTTTGCAATGCCGGAAAACAGCTATCAGTTAGTTGATATCCGGGATGAGCGTGCACGTTCCTATGGTGTGATCCCGGGCAGTGTGGCTCTGAGTGCAGAGGAACTGCCGGAATCACAGGAAATTGATAAAAATAAGACAGTTGTTATTTATTGCCAGAAAGGTGAGATGAGTGTTCCGGCAGCGGAAGCACTGCAGGAAGCCGGCGTGGATGCAAAAAGTTTGAATGGTGGATACTTAGCCTGGTTGATGGAATCCATGAAACAGAAAGAAGAAGCCAAAAAGGAAGAAGAGACTCCGGAGTATGTGGAAATCGAGCAGAGTATCCGCAAAAAGTTCCGGAAAACCATCTGGTGTCGTTTTACCCGTGCAGTACGTGAGTACGAGCTGGTAAAAGAGGGCGACAAGATTGCAGTCTGTATCTCCGGGGGAAAAGATTCCATGCTGATGGCAAAACTTTTCCAGGAGTTGAAACGCCATAATAAGTTTAACTTTGAAGTGGTGTTTCTGGTAATGGATCCGGGATACAGCCCGGCAAACAGACAGATCATTGAGGCCAACGCAAAGAGAATGAATATTCCGATCACTATTTTCGAGTCGGATATTTTTGATGCGGTATTTAATATAGAAAAATCACCGTGCTATCTGTGTGCGAGAATGCGCCGCGGACATCTATATAGCAAAGCAAAAGAGCTTGGCTGCAACAAGATTGCTCTGGGCCATCATTATGATGATGTCATTGAGACCATTCTGATGGGTATGCTTTACGGAGCTCAGATGCAGACCATGATGCCAAAGCTACACAGTACAAACTTTGAAGGCATGGAGCTGATCCGTCCGCTGTATCTGATTCGTGAGGATGATATCAAAAAATGGCGTGACAGCAATGACCTGCACTTTATTCAGTGTGCATGTAAGTTTACCGATACCTGCAGCACCTGCGGTGGCGAGAACACATCAAAGCGTGTGGAAGTGAAGAATTTGATCCGTCAGTTGAAAGAGACAAATCCGTTCGTGGAATCCAATATTTTCAAAAGCGTGGAAAATGTGAACTTAAGCACCGTCATTGCATACAAGAAAGATGGTGTGAAACATCACTTCCTGGATGATTACGATAGAATAGAGGAAAACTAAAAAAACTGAAAGATGCAACTGCCAGTTGACGGATTTTCAAGGGTAATTGGTGGTTGTCAATCGTTTTTTTTCGTATAATGAATCCATCAGGAGAAGTTTTGCTGAGGACATCAAAAGCAGAACGGATTCTGATGGATTTTTTGTTTAATAGGGAATACGCTGAATGGAAAAATATTCTATTGATAATAGCGGGTAAGTATGTGATAACATATTTCCTTCTATCAGATGGAAACAATTTATTTATAATAGGAAAGGTATCAAGGGTTATGAAACTTGCAGAAAAAATTATGACATTGAGAAAGCAACGCGGCTGGTCGCAGGAAGAACTGGCGCAGCAGCTTTCTGTATCACGACAGTCTGTATCGAAATGGGAGAGCGGAGCGTCCATGCCAGATTTGGATAAAATCTTAAAGATGAGTGAGATTTTTGGTGTATCCACAGACACTCTTTTAAAAGAAGAAATGGAGTTGAACGAGAGAAAAACAACATTTGAAGATTTACAGAATGAACAGATGAAAACGGATACGTCGGGTATGACAAATTTTTGTAGTAATCAAAATAGCACGCAGCAGCAATTTGGAGAAGATACACGAAGTGAAGAAATTCCAACGAATCATGTTTCTATGCAGGAGGCAAGGGATTATCTTGAATGGGCAAAACACAAAGCCCCGTGGATCGCATTAGGAACATTTCTGTGTATATTATCTCCGGTATGGCTTTTATTGCTTGGCGGAATGGCAGAATATAAGGTGCTTCCGATCACGGAGGATATGGCAGGTGGAATGGGCGTTGCGATCCTTCTGGGCATAGTGGCTGTGGCAGTCGCAATTTTTATCATTAAGGGTGCGCATAAGGAACGCTTTTGTTCTTTTGAAACACAGCACATCGTAGCGGAAGAGGAAGTTCGAAAGATGGTTTTGGAAGAAAAACAGGAATTTGCCCCGCTGAGTCGTAAATGCACGGTGACAGGTGTGATTCTTTCCATTGTCAGTGTGGTGCCGATGATGCTGATGGCAGCATTTTCCATGCCGGATATTTATTATATCTACAGTCTTGCCGTTCTGCTGATATTTGTGGCAATTGCAACTTTTTTCTTTGTGTGGTCAGGAACAATCACAGGAAGTTACCAGATTTTGCTGGAGGAAGAGGACTACAGCGTGAAAAATAAGCAGAGCAGTGGCAGAAGAAAACAGGTTTCCAAAATTTACTGGCGTTCTGTAACCGCAATCTATCTGGCAGTCAGCTTTTTGACAAATCGATGGGATGTGACCTGGATCATCTGGGTCTGCGCAGGGGTGCTATGTGGCGCGGTTTCTGCTATAATGTCTTTATCGAGAAGATAAATTCTGCAGAGCCCAAAGTGGAGAAAGTTGGAAATGGGATAAAGGGGGAAATTCCAAGTGGAGATTACATTGGCATTATTACTTTATTTTATCCGGGATCTGGAGCCGGTGACGGTAAAGGAACCGGAAAATGCGCGGTATTTTCTGGGGGCACAGCAGTACTGGAAAAATGAAATTTTTCAGGCAAATAAGTTGAAGCAAAATGACATTGTATTTCAAAAAGACGAGGATTATCAGTATCTGTATGTTGCAAGGCTGTCGGAAATACTGGAGGACGCAGAGTCGTTGCATGCAGATATGGCGATTCTTGCCTCAGCAGACCGCGCGTGTGAAGAAGATCAACTGAAGAAGATTCCGGCGGGAGTGATTCTGGTGTCAGGTAAATATGGCGTACCCTATGTGCTGAATCGGATGATCAATATTTTTCGGTTTCTGACAGAGTGGGATAAACGGATGCATATCGCAGCACTGGAAGGCAAAAATGTACAGGAAATGCTGGATCTGAGTGCGGAGATATTGGAATATCCCATGACTGTGTTTGATTCGGGGTTTAACGTGCTGGCGTATACCAGTGCACTTCCGACAATCGAGACACATTTTCAGGAGACAATCCGCAACGGATACACCAATGCCTATACTATGTCGTTGGTGCGGCAGCAGCGTATTTTTTCCAAATTGGAGAAACAGCCACTCATTGTTGCGCCTGCGGTGGAAAATCCGGAACTGCAAAATGTGTATATGGCGTTTGCTGCGGATGGAAATGTCCTCGGTTATGGCTATATTTTCCCGAATCGGACAGAGATTGAAATGGGATATCTGGATCTGCTGAAAATATTTATCGCAAACCTGACGTTCTGCCTGCAGCGGGAATATGAGCATCAGCGGTTCGGTCAGATGCTGTATGAGACCTTGCTTTTGAATCTGATGAAGCCTTCCGGCATTTCACCGGAGCAGTTATCAGAGCAGCTGAAAAATATTGAAGGACTGGAAGCGGAAGGCTGTTTTGCACTTGGTGTGCTGGAATTTGAGGAGACGGAAAATGTCCCTTTGCCATTTCTTGCCCGACAGATTGCCCGGGCTATGTGGGATGTGCGTCCATTCCTATATGAAGATAAGATCTGTATGCTGAAGATTATGAAAACTGGCAGCAGATCATGGAACGGATTCAGCAAGCAGGAAGAAATAAATCTGAGTCATGTGTTGGACAATTACAGTTATCGGTTTGGCATCAGCAATGAATTTTATCAGATCATGGAACTTCCGGCGGCTTTTCATCAGGCACAGGCAGCTCTGAATTTTGGAAAAAAAGAAAAACGCAGTGTCTGTCGATATGCGGATTACTACTATTTTGATCTATTTGCCAGTATGGAAACAAAAATGCCATTGGAGCATTTGAAAATGGGATTATATCGGAAACTGCAGGAGTATGATTTGCAGAATCAGACAAGGTACTGCAGTCAGATCCTGATGTATCTGAAATGTGACTGTAACGCTACCCATGCGGCAGAACAGATATATCTGCACCGCAACACGGTCCGCAAGGCCGTTCAGTTTGTGGAGGATACTTGGCAGGTAGATTTAAAGGATACAGAAATGAAGAAACAGATGGTCATGGGAGAACTTGTGGATCAGTATCTGGCATGGAAAAATCGTTAGTGTCCACTATGCACATTTGAAGAGAAAAAAACAGACAAAACAGTGCTTTTTTGGTGATGAAAAACATCCTGCAATTTGTTAGACTTTCAGTAACAGAGAGGAAAACAGATTTGCAGGATGTTTTGTTTGTGTGACATATAATCTTTCCGATAAAAAGCAGACAAAACACAGCAGAATGTTTTCCTGATAAAAATAAGTTTCAGACGAGAGGAGAACAGGTATGAGTAAAACAGTAGAAGTTGATGTTGCTGTTATGGGGAGTGGTGTAGCCGGTATGGGAGCTGCCTACAAGCTGGTAAATGCAGGTGGATTGAAAATCGCAGTATTTGAGAAATATCCGGCACAGGGAGGCGCAGTTTCAAACTGCCCAATGTGCTTCTGTTCCACACCGGACACACCGGAGGCACAGAAGAGTGCATATGAAGTGCTTGCAAGATTTTCTAACTACAATGCAAACATGGGATTGATCAGCAAAGTAGTAAAATACTCTTCTGAGTTCCCGAAAATCTTCCTTGAGGAGTTGAAAATTGAAGCTCCAATGGTTGTAAAACGTGATCCGGCAGAATATGGAACACAGCGTGGATATACCATGGGACATGCAAATGGCTTAGACGTCGGTGATATTTATTTTCTGAACGGACGAGGACAGGGACATGCTATGGCATTGGCGCTTTTGCGTATGCGTTTTGCATTGGAGAAAAAGGGCGTGGAGTTTTATTTCCAGACGCCGATCAAAGAGATCATTCGTGATGAAAGCGGAAAAGTAACCGGAGCAGTTGCTTGTGACAAGGACGGAGAGAAAATTGAAATCAAGTGCAAAGCATTGATTGTTGCTTCCGGCGGTATCAGTGCAGATCTGGAAATGATGAAAGAAGAAGGCATTGTTCATACAAAATTTGAGGAAGTATATAAAGAAGGTACACAGGTTATCAAGACATTCCCGGATAGCTGCCAGGATGGAGATGGACAGAAAGCAGTCTGGGCCGTTGGTGGTAAAAAAGGTGGATTTGCCATCAGTGCGGATCCTGAGGTTCCGAATCCATGCATCCGTATCGGGCCGAACACTCCGTGGTTTGCGGCAAATCAGATTAAAATCGTGGTAGAGCAGCCGTATCTGCGTGTCAATGAGAACGGGAAACGTTTTATTAATGAGGAAATGTCCAATCAGCATACCGCAATGTCAGCAGCATACAGCAATCAGTCAAATATGTGCGGTTATATGCTTATGGATGAGGATACCGCTAAGGCACTGGAAGATGGTGTAGATGAGAGATATGTATATTTTATTTTCAAAGGAATGAAGGTTGAGAATATTCGTGCGCAGATGGATGCGGCAATTGCAGCCGGCAACAAGCATATCTGCCATTTTGATACCATTCATGAAGTGGCAGAGTACATGGGAATCAATGAGACAGAATTAAAGAAAACCATTGCAAATTATAATAAAGCAGTGGAGCTTGGTTATGATGAGGACTTCAAGACAGATTCTTCCTGCATGCGAGCTGTGCGGGAAGAGAGTGGACAGATTTACTGCTTCCGTATTTTTGCAGGTGCTTACAATACTATGGGCGGACTTCTGATTGATGAAAATGCAAATATTATTGACAGCAACAATCAGCCGATCCGGGGTTTGTATGGCGCAGGTGATATGGTAACCGGAAGTTTGTATGGAAATCCACCGGTAAATGCAGGCGGAACGGTATTTGGTTCCATGCCGACTGGTTTACTGGCTGGTGACAGTGCAGCAGCATATGCGAAAGGAGTGTGCTAAGTATGAGACTTGAGATTGCAGATTATTGTATTCGATGTGGTATTTGTGAAGACTTGTATCCAGATATTTTTAAAAGAAATTATGAGGAACATTGTATCGATATCCTTCATGAGGAAATTCCGGCAGATTTAGAGGAGAGAGCACAGAAAGCAGCAGATGATTGTGCTGTGGCAGCAATCCATATAAAAAAATAGGAAAAAGAACCTAAAAGTAAAAACATACTTGATAAGTTGGTTAAACAAAAAAGACCTTCTTTGGACAGAAAAACGTCTGAAGAAGGTTCTATTTTGTTATTCTTGAAAAATGAAAACAGCCGTAAACCAAGTATTTACGCAGTTTTACGGCATCCTTTGTGAAAAAATATAAAAAACTTTCAAAACCTAGTTGACAAATAGGAATAATGGGAATATAATACACTCAACAAATAAAACATAGAAAACAGATATGATTTA
>CAKRKO010000068.1 GCA_934358495.1 uncultured Eubacterium sp.
GTGATTCTGAGAAGAATATGTCAGCTTTCGCTGACCAGAATCACGCACCAAGTCTCACGTGCGTTCGACTTGAATATCATTAAGTTCGATTAGAAAATCCTACGTACTGCAACGATTGACTTTCCGTAATTAACCGGTCCGATCTTGATACCTGTGGACGGTGAACTTGCATGTACAATCTGTCCACCACCGATGTAGATTGCAACGTGACCACTGTAACATACGATATCACCCGGCTGCATATCAGATGTGGATACTGCACGACCTACACCTGTCAGAGCACCTGAACTGTGCGGAAGTGATACACCAAAGTGTGCATATACACTCTTTACAAATCCGGAGCAGTCTGCACCGTTTGTAAGACTTTCGCCACCCCAGACATATGGGTTACCAACGAACTGACATCCATAGCCTGCTACTGAAGATCCTGTACCGGATCCTGAACTGCTGCTTGAGCCGGAATCTGAACTGCCGGAATTTGAGCTGTCAGATTTTTTGCTTGAGCTGCTGGATGAATTGGATTTTGTAGATGATGCAACATTGGAGGCACCTGCAGTTACTTTTACAGTCTGTGCTGCTGCAAGCTGCTCTGCAATAATTGCATTCTGCTCTGCAACGGTCTGTTTATACTGGGATGCAAGGCTCTGTGCCTGTGCAAGCTGACTTTCAAAATCTTCCATCTGGCTGCTCTTCTGAGCTTTCATCTCTTCCAGATTCTTCTGCTGCTCCTGGTATGTAGCCTGGTTTTCTTCCAGATCTTTCTTCTCTTCTTCTACCTGAGTTACCAGATTGGCAACCTCTGTCTTGGTATTCTGATACTCTACCAGAAGGTTTCTGTCATAATCATATACCTTTGAGAAATTCTCAACTTTATTTAATACATCCGCAAAATTCTGTGCACCAACTAATGCATCCAGGAAAGAACTGTCACCGTTCTCATACATGTAACGGATTCTTTCTTTCATGGAATCGTACTGCTCTGCTTCTTTCTCTTTTGCTGCCGCAAGGTCTGACTCTGCCTGCGCGAGTTCTACTTTCTTCTGATCGATCTGGTCAGAAATTAGATCCAGACTTACAAGAACATCTACCAGGTCGGAATCTACTTTATCAATCTCGCTCTGTAAGCTGGACTGCTGGCTTTCGATATCAGCAATCTGACTGTTTACAGAATCAAGTTTATTCTGTGCCTCATTCTTCTGACTTCTTGCTTTAGAAAGGCTGGTTGCATTTGCCATCTGTGTACCGGATAAAGCCATCGCAACAACTAATCCCATCGCAATAATTTTTTTCTTCATATATTGAAATACTCCTTCGTAATGTGTCACTTTTTCGTTACCTAAAGGATTATAACATTTCTCTGTCATAATTTCAACCAAAAGAACATCATTTCAGAAATATTTCATACTTTTTCGTAATATTTTTGTAATATTTTATCAGATTTGTATGAGCCCCTGTTTTACTACCAGCAATTTCTCTCCGATTGCCGGATTTCGCTCCTCCAGATGATTCAATTGTCTTATATCCGCAACTGTCGTATGGAATTTTTTCGCAATTTTCCAGAGATTGGTGTCCTCATCCAGGCGTACACCCGCGATGCCCGGGATCTGTTCGAGCCATTTCGGATCCAGCTCCTGTGTTTCCACCCCTTCGATCATTTCCTGCTCCTGTATTTTCGTCACCATAGCAGCCACGCTGATCACCGCCTGCACTTCCAGTTCCGTTCCCGTTTTCATTAGGAAAGACAGATGATTCAGCGAGGTCTGCAATTCCACATCTGCATTCTGCGGCATAAGCGGGATGTCGATCTGACACTGAAATGGGATCAGTCCTTCCACTGCCCCTACCGGCGCACTATCGGAACTGCTCAGATACAGGATCTTCACACTGACCGTCCCTTCCACACTCAGACCATCCTCCAGAATTTTCCACTGTTCCACCTGCGCCTGCCCGGTTCCGGAACCGATCTGCAAAATTTCTTCTTCCGAATTTTGCAGTTTCAGCGTGTCATTTACCCGGCATCTTACCTCATTTTTCATATGAAGACTGCAAATTTTGACCGGCTCACGCTGAAGGTTCAGTTGCTGTCCCAGCGAGTAAGCATCCAACAGGCGTTCCAGTTTTTTTTCCCGATACAGCCTCAGATCCATAGCCAGTTCTGTCTCTATCAGAAGCACCCGTGGCTCCCCATCCGCGTCTTCCTTCTCCCTGCAGGTAAAAACCGGCGTTCCGATCACCACATACGGAATCATATCCATCTGGGCCTCAGAAATATTCAGGCTGCTCTGGTAAGGTACACGCTGCTCCAGCCATTGTATCCGATTTTCTTCCATACCCTGATAGATCAGAAAAATCTGAATTTCTCCCTGCATGCTGACACTGCCATTTTCCTCATGAATCTCCATTCCCATCAATTGCGTCTGCTGCCAGATGATCTGATTAATATTCGGTTTGTTCGGCGGAATCTTCACCTCTTCCCGTATTTTGGCACGCTCACATCCCCGGTAGCAAAGCTCCAGATAATTTTCCTTCTGTGTTTTTACTTCCATATGATCTTCCTGCTCCAGCCCAACAGGAATCTGCAGATTTTTGCGTTCTCTGGCCTGTATCCGAATTTCCACCAGCGCACGGATATTCAGCTTTCTGGCATTCATCATGCGAATCGTCAGATCTTCCAGCACCACTTCCGTCTGCGCCATATCAAATTCTCCCGCCGCTTCAAGAATCAGCGTCTCCTGAAATGGGAACGCTCCTTCCAGGCTGGCAATCTTCCACTCGCTCTGCCCGGTTTGATACAACACCTTAAACCGCAGCGTCCCTTTTACCAGAACCTGCCCAATGATGCACCTGCTTTCCTCCACCTGCACACTGCCGTCACTTAAGATCACTGAAAAAAAGTCCGGCAGATAATCCGGCAAATAATACGTTTCATCAAAGGTCACCTGCGTAATAGCAGGACCTTTTTTCTCCTCCACACAGATTGATTCCGTTATTAATTCCATTCGTTCTGCTCCTCCTCATCCTCACATTTTCCAATTTTACATTTTTTCAGCAGTCCACATGTTATGATTATTCAAACACTACATTTTCTTCCAGTCGCTCTGTTTTTACCGCTATGTATGGATAACTGACTGTTTTCTCTGCCTGAACCCCATTATCCGGGCCGATCAGATCTGTTTCAAAATAAAGAGCATTTTCTGCCAGATACAAATTCCGTACCTCAATGCTGTATCCACCGGTCTCCTGCATGCCAAATCCCCGCACGATATATAATGCATCATCCAGCATATATGTCATTTTAAAATCTTCTGCCTTCCGGTTTTCAATCTCGGTCTGCAGCTCTGGCGGCATTTCCTGTTCTGTCACCACCGTATAATCAACATCCCTTATTTTTTCTGTTCCGGTTTTTTGCACACCGCAGCCGACACACCCCAAAATCATGATCAGACAAACTACAGCTCCTCCCCGGCACATTCTGGTCCATACTCCTGTCTTTTTCATGGCATCCCTCTGTCCCGCCTTATTTCTTACTCTATTCTATTTTCCGATTTGTAAAAATATGCATGGATTTCTGAAAAACTATCTGTTATACTAGATGGGTCGTTTTAGAGTGAATTGAAAATTTATACATTTTGGAGGAAATATTATGGTAAGAACAATTCTCGCTGTTTTGTTCGCAGTCTGCTATTTGATCATCGGCATCCCGGTGCTCTTTGTCGAATGGCTGATTGGTAAAAAAAATCCGCATCTGCGGGACATCAGCAGTCTCCGCATGGTGCAGTGGGCGTTCCGTGTTATCTACCGGATCTGCGGTGTAAAACTCACTATCAAAGGTCAGGAAAATGTACCAAAAGATACACCTGTGCTCTACGTAGCAAACCACAACAGCTATTTTGATATTATGATTACTTACGCGCTCTGCCCAAATCTAACCGGCTATATTGCAAAAGATTCTCTGGAAAAGGTTCCGTTGCTGAACATCTGGATGAAACGGCTCTACTGCCTGTTTCTGAAGCGTGATGATATGAAAGCCAGCTTAAAAACAATCCTGCAGGCAATCGAATATATCAAAAAAGGCATTTCCATCTGTATTTTCCCGGAGGGAACCCGTGGAGACAGCGACGAGATGGTACCTTTCAAAGAGGGAAGTATGAAAATTGCAGAGAAAACCGGATGTCCGATTGTTCCAATGGCAATTTCCCATACCAGAGACATAATCAAAGATCACATGCCATTCGTAAAACCGACACACGTTACGGTAGAATATGGTGCTCCAATCTATCCGAAAGAGTTGAAAAAAGAAGAAAGACGTGCTCTTGGCCGCCTTTCCCAGAATATAATTCAGGAAATGCTGGATGCACAAAAAGCTCTTGAGAGTAAATAGTAAAAAAACAAAAAGCCTCATCATAAAAACATTACCGTTTTTATGATGAGGCTTTTTTTAGTCGTTTAATGTTTCCTCCAACGCTTTGACAATCTTTGGAAACTCCATGAAATGAGAAGCTTTTACAAGTATGGTATCTCCTGCTTCCACAAAATTCAGCAATACCTGTGTCAGTTTCTCGCGTTCTGCAAAATACATGACTTTCGTATGTCCACGCTGTGCACCCTTTGCTAATTCTTCACTGAGCGTTCCGCAGCAGAATAAAATATCGACACCTGTATTTGCCGCATATTTTCCGACATCATAATGCATCTCACGCTCGTTTTCACCAAGTTCTCCCATGTCACCAAGCACAGCGATCCTGCGCCCCTCCGCCTGTGCCAATACGTCTAAAGAAGCTTTCATGGAAACCGGATTTGCATTATAGCAGTCATCAATTACAAGCACGTCACCCAGTGTGATCAGATTTGTACGTCCTGCAATGGTTTTTGCATGAGCGATACCCTCACAGATTTCCTCGTTAGTCAGTCCCATAATACGTCCGACACATGCCGCTGCGCACGCATTGTATACATTATGTACTCCCGGAATCGGCTCATGAATCTGGCAGACTTCCTCCGGGAAATGCAGGTTTGCATTCAGTCCGCGAAGTCCTTTATTTTCGATAGCATCTGCAGTAACTTCATACTGCAGATCTGCCTTCTGTGCGGTATTGTCCTCTACATAATAAAATACTGGTTTTACACCTTTTACTTCCTGTACAGTAATCAGTTTGTCATCGTTTCCGTTCAGCACGATATGTCCGTCCGGTTTCAGGAAATCAAAAATCTCTGATTTTGCACGGAGTACACCGTCGCGGTCGATGAGATTTTCCAGGTGGCACTGTCCGATGTTTGTCATAACACAGATGTCCGGTTTTGCCACTTTCGCAATCCGGTGCATCTCGCCAAACTCAGAAATTCCCATCTCAACCACTGCCACTTCGTGCTCTCTGCGGATGCGAAGAATCGTCAACGGCAGGCCAATCTCATTATTAAAGTTCCCTTCTGTCTTAAGCACGTTGAATTTCTGGCTTAAAACAGCGGAAATCATCTCTTTTGTACTTGTTTTTCCAACACTTCCGGTAATTCCGATAATTTTGATACCAAGTGTGGATCGGTAAAATTCTGCGATATCTTTCAATGCCTGCTCACTGGAATCCACCTGAATATACGGGCCTGTCGGATTTTCCAGTGTTTCCTCAGATAAAACCGCCAGGGCACCTTTTGCAAATACATCCGAGATAAAACGGTGACCGTCCACGCGTTCTCCGCGGATTGGAATATATAAGTAACCCGGCTCTACCTGACGGCTGTCAATGACTGCGCCGGTAATCTCGCTGCTGCGCAGCGCATCGTCTCCCACATAGGTGCCGCCGCATGCTTTTGCGATATTTTCCAATGTCATCTGCTCCAATGTATTATTCATGTTTTCCTCCGTATTTTTCCTGAGAAATCTGGATCAGACGCTCACACAGATCCTCGTACTGAATGCCGATCACGGCAGCTTCCTGCGGTAACAGGCTGGTTGCTGTCATGCCCGGCAGAGTGTTTGCCTCCAGACAGAACATCTCGTTTTTGTCATTTAACAGGAAATCCATGCGGGCATAAGCATCCAAACCAAGTTCACGGCAAACTGCAACGGCATGTTTCTGCATTTCTTTTGCAACTTCTTCCGGAAGATCAGCAGGACAGGTCTCGACTGCGCTTCCTGCTTTGTATTTATTTTTGAAATCATAAAATCCTTCTACCGGAGCAATCTCAATAACAGGAAGTGCCTGCATGTCAATGACACCAACGGAAAACTCACGGCCACAGATATAATCCTCGATAACGATCTCGTCTTCATATTTAAATGCTTCATCCAGAGCAGCTTCGTACTCATCTGCGGTACGAACGATGGTAACACCGATACTGGAACCGCCGCAACATGGTTTTACAACACATGGAAGACTTAATCCTGTCTCTGCAAATGGAACACCACGCTGTGCTTTGCTCATGGAAATACCATGTGGTGTCGGAATAGCTGCTGCTTCAAACATTTTCTTGGAAATACCTTTATCCATAGCCAGAGCACTTCCAAGGTAACGGCTTCCAGTATACTGAATGCCAAACAGATCAAACGCTGCCTGAATTTTACCATTCTCGCCATTCTCGCCATGCAACGCCATAAATACAACATCCGCTGCCTGACAGATTTTGATGACATTCGGGCCAAAGAAGCAGTCAGACTGATCTTTTCTCATTGCCTTTACCTGTGCAATATTCGGTGCTTCACCCGGAATCTGTGTCACGTCGGCACTTGCCTCTTTTGCACGGTCAAAAATTCCTGTGATATCTTCCTCTTCATCATGATATCCCATGAAAACATCCAGCATAATTACGTTATGTCCTTTAGAGCGCAATGCCTTACTTACCATGGCTCCTGTATTCAGGGAAACATCCCTCTCTGTGCTGAGTCCACCAGCTAATACTACAATATTCATAATTATATTAATCTCCTTAATCTGAAATACTATTTTTGCATTCTCTTTAGTTTAGCACATTTTTTATATTTGTGAATGGTCGTTATGAAAAATATCACATTTTTTTCGTATTTTCCATTTCACTATTGGCTAACATGTAACTGAAAATTTACATATTTTTTCAAATATGCTACACTCATATATCAGAAACATATGCATCCGGTTTGTACAAAGATTCCCTGTACACCATTGCATTTATAACATGTATGAAAATATTTTTATCTGGAGGATACTATGAAAACAGCACTGATCACAGGCGCCTCACACGGAATCGGAAAGGCCATTGCAGAATGCCTGGCTTCCCATGGCATCCGGCTTTTTCTCAACTGCCATTCCTCAAAAGAAGAACTGACAGCATATGCCATACATTTGACAGAAAGCTATCAGGTTCCGTGCACGCCACTGGTTTACGATATTTCAGACCACGAACAGGTACATGCCATGTTTAACGAGATTCATGCCATGCATGAAACGGTAGATTTTCTGATCAACAATGCCGGTGTTTCCCACATCGGACTTTTGCAGGATATGAATATTCAGGACTGGAACCGGGTCATCAACACAAATCTGACTTCGGTATTTTCCTGCTGCAAATATGCGATTCCTGATATGCTCGGCAAAAAAGAGGGAAAAATCATTAATATTTCATCTATGTGGGGGCTTTCCGGAGCTTCCTGCGAGGTTGCATACTCAGCCAGCAAGGGCGGACTGAATCTGTTCACGCAGGCACTTGCCAAGGAACTGGCACCGAGTAACATTCAGGTGAATGCGGTAGCCTGTGGAGTGATTGATACCCGTATGAATGCCTGCTTCGATGCAGAAGAACGGGAAGAACTGGAAAATGAGATTCCGGCGGGACGCTTTGCGGCGCCGGGAGAAGTGGCGGAATTCGTGTATCAGTTGATCACGGCGCCCGCGTACCTGACCGGGCAGGTGATTCCCTTCGACGGTGGTTTTTTATAGGGTACTGAATTCAAATTTAATTTTATTAAAACGGAAACGCAGCATCTTTCCCCGGACACTAGTCGCTCGTTTCCCTCGTTTTGCATCGGTTTTATCGCGCTCACTTCCAACTCTCATAAAAGCTGGTCGTTTCCCGCTCGCGCAAAACTCGCAAAACTCAGTCTCTCACTAAATCGTTTACCGAGGAAAGATGCTGCGTTTCCGCTATTTACACTGTGAAATTAACTACGCACCTCTATATCTAAATAATAAATTTGCACATGCATAACAGTGAATATTATACCAATGACTTTTCTGTATGTGTGTCACAACGTAAGGGTAAGCAGTGTGGTTTAATACACGAACTAAAATAAAGGGACTCTGGCTATTTTTTCTCAGCGAGCGATTGTTAGCCGCGGAGACAAAATAGCAGAGTCCCTTTTCATAACTTATATTTTAAACCACACAATTACCCGAGCCTATAACACCTTGGAGAGAAATTCCTGTAACCGTGGATTCTGCGGATTTTCAAAGAAATCCTTCGGATTATTCTGCTCGGCGATATTTCCACCATCCATGAACAGCACACGGGTTCCAACCTCACGGGCAAATCCCATCTCGTGTGTTACAACCACCATGGTCATTCCATCGTCGGCCAGCTCTTTCATCAGCTCAAGAACTTCACCAACCATCTCCGGATCCAGTGCGGATGTCGGCTCATCGAAAAGCATTACTTCCGGATTCATTGCAAGGGCGCGGGCGATTGCGATACGCTGCTGCTGTCCACCGGAAAGCTGTTTCGGATATGCATCAGCTTTATCCGGCAATCCGACACGCTCTAAAAGTTCCATAGCTTTCTGATCTGCTTCGCTGTCAGACATCAGTTTTAAGGTCACCGGCGCAAGCTTAATGTTCTCTTTGATAGTCAGATGCGGAAACAGGTTAAACTGCTGGAATACCATACCCATTTTCTGACGTACTTTATCAATGTCTGTTTTTGGATCTGTGATATCCACACCATCTACGGTAATGGTTCCTGCAGTCGGCTCCTCCAGCAGATTCAGGCAGCGCAGAAAGGTTGATTTTCCGGAACCGGAAGGTCCGATGACAACGACTTTTTCTCCCGGATAAATATGTTCATTGATTCCGTCTAAAACTTTGTGATCTCCAAAACTTTTTTCCAGATTCTTAACGTCTATCACTGTTTCTCATCCTCCTCTCAAATATGGCAAGTAATTTCGATAATACCATAACACATACAAGATAAATGACAGCAACGCTGATGTACGGCATAAATGGCTGATAGGTAACTGCAGTAACCGTCTGTGCTGCTTTCATCAGATCCTTTGCTCCGGTAACTGTCATCAGAGATGTGTCTTTTAATAATGTGATCATCTCGTTACCCAGAGCCGGAAGAATATTTTTGATTGCCTGTGGAATGATGATGCGACGCATGGTCTGTGTATAATTCATACCCAGAGAACGACCGGCCTCCATCTGTCCGGCATCTACAGACATAATGCCGCCTCGCACGATCTCTGCTACATACGCACCGGAATTAATACCAAAAGCCAGCGTTGCCACTCCGACAGAGTTACGGCTGGAAGCAAAAATAACAAAATATACGATCATCAGCTGAACCATCATCGGTGTTCCACGGATCACAGTCAGATAAACCTGACAGATCACATTTAAAATATTTAAGATCACATTGCCGAAGCCATGTGCATTTTTCTTTCTGGAATCATGTTTTGTACGAACAATTGCGACAAGGATACCAATCACTATACCCATTAAAAGCGCAAGGAGCGCTACACGGATCGTAACACCAAATCCTTTTAAAAACAACTGCCAGCGGTCACTGGTTATAAATGTTTTGGTAAAAGAATTTGCCAGATTTGCAAACCATTCCTGCATATTTATTTCTCCTTTGTTTTTCTATAATCAGTAAAATGGAGCAGCATAATATGCTGCCCCGTTTCATACGTTCCCTAACGTAGACTACTCAGCCTTGATATATTTATCAATGATGGACTGTAATGTTCCGTCTGCTTTTAACTGTGCCAGAATTGTATTGATCTGGTCTAATAATTCTTTATTTCCCTTCTGTACAGCAATCGCATAATCCTCTGTTACATACTCAGTATCAAGAATCTTCAATCCGTCATTCTCAGCTACAAATGCTTTTGCCGGCTCATTATCAATAACAACTGCATCAACTTTTCCTGTCAGTAATGCCTGGATCGCACTTGCACCATTCGGGTAAGCTGTTACATGATCCTCTCCAAATCCACCTTTTTCCGGTGTATCAGAACAGTAGATATGACCTGTTGTTCCCTGCTGAACTCCGATCATCTTGTCTGTCAGATCATCCGGTCCTGTGATATCAGAATCCTCCGGAACAATGATCACCTGTACGCCTGTTGCATAACTATCAGAGAAATCCACACTCTCTTTACGCTCATCTGTTACTGTCATGCCGGCCAGAGCCATGTCTGCTTTTCCTGTTGTGATCGCCGGGATGATAGAATCAAAATCAATATCATCTACAACCAGTTTTTTGCCCATTGCATCGGCGATTGCCTGTGAAATCTCGATATCGATTCCTTTGCACTCATCTCCGTCCACATACTCATACGGTGGGAATGTAGCATTTGTTGCCATAACGAGTGTGTCGCTGTCAGATGCGTTATCTGTAGATTCTGCTTTTGCACTTCCGTCTGCTGCATTGGATCCGTTATCTGCTGTGCTGCCACATGCTGCCATAGAAAGCACCATTGCTGCAGCTGCCACAAGGGCTACGATTTTCTTTACTTTCATTTTTTCTCTCCTCTTTTTTCCATCCGAGCAGAATGAAATGTCATGTAACAGTCGCTTCTGCTCTTTTTCTTTTCATTAACTGTTGTCTATTATAATTCTATTGAGGAAAGAATGCAATGGTGATTCTGCATAAAAATTAATATTATCTGCATATTTTTTCAGTCTAACCGAACAATTTATGCAGTTTTTATGTCTTTTTATGCATTTATACATCGTTTTATTCGTTTTTTATGCATAAATATACCACGTCACATACAAAAGCCCTTCTTTTATTGATTTTGACCCCGGTGGTCTCAGTCTATAAAAGAGGGCTTCTGTACTTCGTTTTATCTGTGAACCTGTTTTTACTCTGAAATATTTTTAAAATGGAACTGTTTTTTGCCGGAAGTATAATCTTCTACGATCTGTCCGCTTCCGTACAGTTTATATTTGTAGCTTACCAGTCCTTCCAGTCCCACCGGTCCTCTGGCATGAAGTTTTCCGGTACTGATACCGACTTCCGCTCCGAAGCCATAACGGTAACCATCTGCAAAACGGGTGGAACAGTTCTGATATACACCGGCAGAATCCACCAGATTCATAAAATGCTCTGCTGCATCCGGATTTTCCGTAATGATACAGTCGGTATGATGCGAACCGAAGTGGTTGATATGTTCAATTGCTTCGTCTATGTTTTTCACTGTTTTTGCAGAAAGAATATAATCAAGATATTCTGTTTTATCATCTACCTCGGTAGATGGCACACAGTCCACGACTGCTGCAACGTCTTTCGTGCCACGGAGTTCTACTTTTTTCGCATCCAGTGCTTCTTTTAAGATTGGAAGCAGCTGATCTTTGATATCGTCATGAAGCAGTAATGTTTCTACTGTATTGCAGGCAGACACGTACTGGGTTTTTGCATCCACAATGATTGGAACTGCTTTCGCAAGATCGGCATCCTTATCCACATAAATATGACAAATGCCATCTGCATGTCCCATTACCGGAATCTTGGTATGATTCATAATGTACTGCACAAACGCATTGGAACCGCGTGGGATTAAAAGGTCAACGGACTCATGACATTCCAGAAGTTCGTTGATCTCGGAACGTGCTTCCAGCTGCATCATGCAATTTGCAGGAAGTCCTGCACCAATGATTGCTTCATGAATAATGTCAAATAGTTTTTTATTACTGCGCAGAGCTTCACTTCCGCCTTTTAAGATCACACAGTTACCGCTCTTGATACACAACGCGGAAATCTGTACCAATGCATCCGGACGTGCCTCAAAAATAACACCGATGACACCGATTGGACATGTAACACGTTTCAGCACTAATCCCTCATCCAGTTCTCTGGCAAACTGTATCTGAAATAATGGATCCTCCATTTTGGTCAGATCTGAAATACCTGCTGTCACATCACGAAGTTTTCCCTCGTCAAATTTCAGACGTTTCAGCACCGGACCGGATACGCCGTCTGCTTCTGCCTGTGCCAGATCCTGTTTGTTTGCTTCAAAAATCTCTGCCTGATGCTGTAATAATGCTTCCCGGACTGCTGCCAGAGCAGCATTTCGCTGTTCGTTTGTGGTTGCTGCCAATTTCGGAGCTTCCTGTTTTACCTTTCTTACCTGTTCCTGAAATAACATACGTTTCTCTCTCACTTTCTCAACAAAATTATCGATTGCCTAACTGCCAGAATGCTACAGCACTGGCTGCGGCCACGTTTAGGGAATCCACACCATGCGCCATCGGTATTTTTACTGTATAATCGCATTTCGCAATGGTATCTTCACAAAGTCCATCTCCCTCTGTGCCAAGCGCGATTGCAAGTTTTTCCTCACTCATCAACCTCGGATCATCGATATTAACAGTATCATTCCGCAATGCCATGGCCGCTGTCTTAAATCCAAGCTTCTGCAGTTTCGCCATGCCTTCTTCCGGCCATTTTTCTTTCTCCGGAAATATTGTCCAGGGCACCTGAAATACGGTTCCCATGCTCACCCGTATGGCTCTGCGGTACAACGGATTGCTGCATCCCGGTGTCAGAAGCACCGCATCCATGTGTAATGCCGCTGCCGAACGGAAAATCGCGCCAACATTTGTCGGATTGACAACATTTTCCAAAACTGCGATTCGCCGCGCTTTACAACAAACTTCCTCCACTGTCGGCAGCACCCGCCGCTTCATGACACACAACATTCCCCGTGTCAGTGCGAATCCTGTCAGCTTTGTCAACACATCATATTCTGCAGTGTAAACCGTAATGTTCCCGCAACGCGCGATCAGTTCTTTTGCCTGCGTTTCAATGTGTTTATGCTCCACCAGCATGGAAATTGGTTCGTATCCCGCATTCAACGCCCGTTCCACGACTTTCGGGCTTTCCGCGATAAAAATCCCCGGCTTCGGTTCGTTGATTCGCAAAAGCTGCACTTCAGAATACCGCTCATAAACAGCCAGTTCCGGTGTCGCAAAATCTGTAATTTCTATTATGTTTGCCATATGCCACCTCCAGAATAAATACAGTTTAGCATACTTCTGGCGACGGAACAATCCTCACCTGTTCTGCCAGCAGATCTGCTCTCCTGTGATCGGAGTATATCGAATCAATTCTGCCGCATCCAGATCTTCTGCATGCATATCCACTGCTGAAATCTGGTGATTTTCATAGGTTGTATAATAATAAATTCCTTTGTTCAGATTACAGCAGGACGTATACAGCGTAATCTCGTATTTTCCTTCTGCGACTTCACAACATCCACGCTGCTGATCCACAGAATTTAAAATATGGAAAAACTGGCTAACGCTCTCATTTTCTGAATCTCCGGAAATTGAATGCAGCTTTGTAAATGCCACCCGCACAAAACGGGACGTAGACGATAAATCCCCCGGAAGTCCTAATGCACCCATGCCTCGACTGTAAACCTGTAACTCCAGCTTGTCTGAGAAATGATTTTCCGGTTGTTTCGGCGACAAATGCATATATTGATTCAACTGAAACAGCTGCTGTGGAAATGGTGGATTGTTCGTCAGTACTCCCACCGGGTTATCATATACATGCAGCCCATCTGCCATACATTCCACGATCATTGCTTCCTTCGCATCCGCAATGATCCAGTGCAGCTGCGCCGTCGTTAAACTTTCATGAAACGGTGTTCCCACCAGATTCATATAATTTAAACATTCTTTTGCTTCCTGCACATTGGCACACTGACGCAGGATCCAAGGGATAAATTCGTACTGTGCCACATTTTCTTTTTCCTCTGACAACTCCTGATATACGGCATTTCCAACAAAATTCAGGCCTGCCATGCCAAGTCCTTTTTCATTGATGGCATCATAATATAACGGATAATCACCAAGCACATGCGCCATTCCAAGGATTGCATAATTTTTATCAATTTTTCCTGCTTGACGAAACCTCATTGGATAATTGCGTGGCATGATGGTCAGTTCGTCTCCGTAAGAAAATTCGTAATCTAACGTTCTCCCAAAATAGGTATCTTTCGTTTTATAAGTTGCTGCTGTACACATGTTGTTGCCCTCCATTTATTATCTACGAATAAACTCTTCTACGAGACATTGTGCAAATGTTTCTGGTTCATCGGAAGCAAAATTGTGATATCCCGGTACAATCTTATGTTTCCAGCCTTTGGCTTCCGCTGCCTGATAGGCAGAGCGATGAAACATTCCGGTTTTGTCATCTGATCCACAGGCTACCGTCACTGGAACCGAAATATTAAAATCATCCAGATTCAATTTAGAAAAACTGTCCATTTCTTTCTCCAGGAACAGTTCCAGGTTTTTTAGATTTCGGCTCTGCTGTTCCATAGACTGTCCTTCTTTGTCACGATTCATGCCGCCCATGGCATTGACAAAGTGCATCATACAGGTGATGATTCTGTGTTTCTCTGCACATTTACGAAGTTTCTCCCAGAACGCATCCTGTTCTGCTGCCAGCTCTCCACTTCCACGCATCAATGGTTCATGCAAAAATACCTGACGTACTAATTCCGGATATTTTGTTGCAAGCGCTGCTGCCACTGCGCCACCTGCACTGCAGCCAGCCACAAAAATGCCTTCTCTCTGACGTTCTGTTTCCTTACTCTGTTTTGCATCAGTTTTCTTCTCTTGCTGTCCTGCTTCTTCATTTAAGCATTTTGTTCGTTTCTGTTCTGACCGAATAATCTCTGCCGCATCATCCGCATGCGCCCAAACTGAAAAATCTGTCTTGCCTTCTGCCGGAACGCTTCGACTATATCCTCTTCGATCATAACTGATCACTGTAAAATGTTCCGCTAAAATTGCGGATGCCTGACGAAAAAACTCACTGTCACACGCTACTCCATGTATAAGCAGAAGCGTCGGACCACTGCCTTCCCTTCTGCAAAACAGCGTTCCATGCGCTGTCTTTATCTGATATTCCATTTCTATTCCTCCGTAAAATATGCATATTTATCTCAGTCGAGAAGACTCCCACTTCTGCAAGTGGTGAGTAATAACAAGCCTTTCTCAGTGGGAGTACAATCT
>CAKRKO010000069.1 GCA_934358495.1 uncultured Eubacterium sp.
TTGAAACACGTTGGTACTCAGATTCCATACGCAGTTATCGTAGCTGTATGTTGTGCAATCGGTTATGTAGTTGCCGGCGTAACAAACAGTCTGGGTCAGGGCGTAAGTACTGGTATTTCCTTAGTAGTAGCTATTGTACTCCTGACTATCGTGCTTCTGGTTGCTCCTAAGGTTTGGAAATATACACCTGAGCAGCAGGAAATCCTTAAAGCTTCAAAAGAGTAATATTTATAAACTGACACTTCAAATTCTCTTAACAAAGCAAATGAGAAAGAACCGATGTAGCAATACATCGGTTCTTTCTTGTTCTGCGAATACTTTGATCAAGCGGACATTCGCAATCCGCTTTCGCTACTTGCTCATGAACGCAGTCGCTTTGCGAACTGTCAGTGGGAGCTTTTAACTCCCGCTGACATAAGCATCCCCCCTTACCCACCGCTTAGTGCTCTACGCACTTGAAGCGGGGAATGCTTATTCTGCGTTCAATTCTTTTAAACATATATAAACTGTCTGTCCGTGTTTTTCTCTATAAGAATCTTTCACAGACAGACAGTTTTTTATTTTATATGTACTTATTTTTTAACTATTACTCCTTCTCATCCAGCAAATCCATCACATTATCCTGCAATCCAAGCAGACGGCAGATTCGGAATGCATCTCTCGGACAGTTTCCTTCATTTTCCACACGATACAGACCATAATTCATATGTGAAGCAATAACTGAAACCCCCTTTTCGGTTCCTGCGGTCTGGATTTCATGCTGCACTTGATTTTCATCCATATCCTTCAGTCCTACAACCTGATAATGTGTTTTTCCATATTCTGCCACATGATCAAAATGTGTAACCAACAATGCAACCACATGCTTCTGATTCAGATATTTCGTCACTGCACGCACCAGAGCTGCTCCCTCATGAGGATTGGTACCTCTCGAAAATTCATCCAGCACTACAAAACAGAATTCTTTTTCCACATTTTCGATGACATCTTTCATCTGAATGATTTCTGCGCCAAAGCTGGAAAGTCCTTTCTGTACTGACTGCAGCTCTTCGGAAATCATCTGGATATTCTCAAAGAATGGGATCTCGGCATAATCTGCATATACATAAAAGCCACACATGGCAAGCAACACGTTCAATACGATTGTTTTCAGTGAAATACTCTTTCCACCCATGTTCGCTCCTGTGATCACCGTTGCACCCTGGCACAGTTCCATGGATAACGGTGTGAATTCCAGTCCACGTTTTTTTAATACCGATGCGACCCATGGATTTGTCACATTTTCCAATTTGAAGCTGATTTCTGCGTTTGTATAACCATTCAATCTTTCCGTATCTTTATACGTGCCACCTTTTTGTTCTCCACTCAGACCACTAAAAATCGGTTTTACTGCCTTTCCAAAATAGGTTGCTGTCACTTTCTCCAGCAGTAAATCCAGACGGCCGGTCACATTTGCATTGTAAAGCATAGCATCCAGATATGGCTGTAGTTGATTCGTCAGCCGTTCCCGAACAATCTGCTCCTCTTCTTCTTCCTGAAGCACCACTTCATGCCGCATGTTCTGATATTCTTTTTTTGTCTCCTCCGCAGCAATCTCCATGGATTTTTCCAGTTCCCGCTTGCGTTTGCGGATTGCGTCCAGTTTCTCAGAATATGCTTCATAGATGTAAAAACTTGGGATCCGGCGTCCATCAGGATCTAAAATATCCAATGCCGCTTCCAGATCCATATAGTTCATTCCGGTCATTTTCGTCTGACCGTTCACATAATTTGCTTCACCCCGGGCCTGCTCTGAATAAATCAGGAAATTCTTGATTTCAAATAATTCAATGTCATTCAGACACATTTCCCGTGCCTTTTTGATGGTCGGCCGCACATCCTTCATCTGCATAAATATACGGCGCAGATGATTAAGTTCCTGCTTCAGATCATCTTTTTTATTCATAAGTTTTTCCAGATTGGACAGTTCTTCCATCAACAGGTCCTGTTCTTCCACCGTATAAGGTGTCAGCCGGCGCACCCGTTCCTGCCCATAAGGTGAGGACGGATTTAACCGATCCAGAATATACTGCAGTCCCACACTGCTTTTTTGTTCATATGTTAACTGAATCATGCGAATTCCCCCATAATTTTCTCATACTCGTCCCTGACATTGTATACAGGAACGTCAATTGCTGCAGACATTTTCTCCTTAAATTCATCTTTATCAAAATGGAATCCATAGGCAGAAAACGGATTGATCGTCACGGCCAGAAGCTGCAATGCATCTGCCACTTCAAACCGTAATCCTTTAATCTGCAGTTTTTCATACATATCACTGGAAAGAAGGATCTTGCTGCCATCCAGAAGTACCATTTTCTTTCCTTTGAGATCCGTATTGGACATGATCAACGTTTTTACCATGGCATCCGTCAGTCCCCCCTGAACAACGATGTATTCCGGTGGATTTTCCGCACCTTTTCGCCATATTTTCTCCGGTGTCACACGTTCCTCCGGCAATACGATATGTTCCTGATCGGTCACCGGAATGTATTTCATGTCATTTTGATTCCAGAATTCCTCCGGCACATCAAAAGGCGCCTGCGGCAGTTGCAAAATCTCACATGTGTATGCGGTATCCCGCACAACCGTAGCCAGGCTCTTGTGATAGGATGCACCGGTACACAAAATCGTACTCTGACTCACTTTTCTGGAACAGAGACTTTTTCGCCCCAAAGCTCCGTCAATCAAAATTTTATCGACACCATAAGGCCGGATCAGATCCGATACCGCCGCCAACTGGCTCGTCATAGATGGCCCAGCAATCTGCACAAATCCATCTGTCCTTGCCTTAAAAATAATAATCTCACCCATCGGTGTATAAATCCCGGTGGAACATAAAATCTCCCGGGTTGTATCGCAATATTTCAGCAGATCTGCTGCCGTTGCGACAATCGTTCCCTTATAAACAAAAATGCCCGGCTTCACCGTATTGGTCACCAAGTCCGTGCTCTCGCCGTCTCTGCCCACTGATGTGGCACCAAAAGAAACCCCGCTTTTCTTCAGCTCGGCGATCAGCTGATTCAACGTGGTTGTCTTTCCTGCATTTTTACACATGCCGATCAGGGAAACAGAATCGTAAGGTGCTACCAGTTCGTACAATGATTTCATACTTACCTCCATAACAACTACATCTCAATTCCTTTCCTTGCCGGTACTCCTTTTTCAAACGGATGCTTCACCGCATTCATGTTTGTGATATAATCCGCCAGTTCCACAAGTTCCGGCTTCGGATTACGTCCCGTCATAACTACTTCAAGCTGCTCCGGTCGATTCTTCAAAAACTCTACTACTCTGACAGTATCTATCAGTTCCGCATTGCACAGATCCAGCATCTCATCCATCACAAGCAGCCGGGCCTTCTGCTCCACGGCAGTCTCTGTCACTTTCTCGAATAATGCTGTGTAGGCGGCCTTTGCCTCCACTTTTTCCTCAGGTGTCATCAGAAAAGAAAAACCGAAATGGTGATCTTCCACCAGAACCGTAATATTCGGTATCTTCCGTAAAATATTCATCTCACCGGTTGTGCCATCCTTTAAAAACTGGGAATATACAACAGGGAAGCCATTTCCTGCACAACGGATTGTCAGGCCAACCCCCGCGGTCGTCTTACCCTTGCCTGTCCCCTCATAAATATGAACAAGTCCCTTCATTTTTTCTTCCTCCTTATATACTTTTCTCCTGCATTTCTGTACAGAATAACCCCCTAGAACCACTTCTTTTTACTATCTTAATCATAGCATGCCGGCATCTGTTTTACAAGCAATATCCCATGATAAAGCGGGCATTCGCAAAAGAGCTCGCTTGCGAGCGATACTTCTTGAATTTGGGTAAAGCGGACATTCGCAATCCGCTTTTGCTACTTGCTCAGAACAAAGCAGACATATTCCTCATGCATCTGGTCGCATCCTCGCGGAGCGTTTTTATGTAATAGGAACATTACGTAGTAATTTCCTATTACATAAAAAGCGCTGCTTTCATGTCCTGTCTGACACAAAAACAACGCTTTTTCACCATAATCACACACCAAGTCTCACGTGCGTTCGACTTGAATTTAACGTTCATGCATTGTATTACTCAATATCTTGATCAGCTCCAGCACACTGGCAAACTGATATGTGATATTTCCTTCGATCCACTGAAGTTCACCCTGCCAGGATGAATTCTGGCGGTATCTGACATTCAGCAGAAATGTAGCTTCCGTTCCGCATTTTGCCACCACATCTTCCGGTGTACAGATTTTTTCAGGCTTTGCCTCCACAACATGCTCCTTTTTTTCAAAAGAACGCATCTGTGTCGATGCTTCCGGAAAACGTATCTGGTCAAAAAATGCTTCCGCTACTTCGATCATGCGGATGATATTGCTGAACTTTACTGCTTCTTTACTGTAACAATGATAAATTTTTCCTGACATTTCGCCATCCACAATACTGTCAATGCAGATACTGATCAGGTTCGGCACATGCCAGGCAATTGGATGATTCCACTCCATATTTTATGCCATTCCCTTTCATAATCTGTCTGTCCTCGCATTTCATACACAGACACTAGGATTTGTTATTCTGCATTTACCATGCACTCTGCTCATCCTTAAACTGAATCGGCGAATCCAGATTTTCCACATCTGCTACAGATGATACGAAATACTCCAGATTTTTTGCCCAACTTTTATGCTCTCTTGCAAAACATTTGCGAATACGGTCAAAAATCATACCACAGTTTTCTTTGTTTGTGCCGATCAGAAGGAGCAGATACTGAGAAGCACTGTATTTTGTAAAGGAATCCCCCCGGCGCAGACAATGCTGCACAGAGTTCTGCATTTCCTCCATCATGATCTCAAGCTTCTCCGGTTTCTCCATCGGACGGCCTTTTCCATCCGTCACGCTGCAAAGCATCAGGTAAGCGGACTGTCCGCTTCGTTCCATTATACGTGCAACCAACCGGTAACTGTCCCGGAAACTCGGAATGCTGCAGTAATATGCGCCACCCGGTGCATCATCCTCTTTCAGGCGATTCTTGATCTCCTGCAGTTCCCGCGGTTTTGTATCATTAATCTGGCTGCTCATCTCCTCAAACTGTTTCATCAGTTTTTCTGACGGGCTGATACCAAGTTCTTCAAAAAACAGTTTTGCGGTACACTCGTATTCTTTTAAGGCTTCCCGGTAACGTTTCAGTCCGATATAGCACTCAATTTTTACCGACTGCCATTCATCAAAAGGATACAGTTTGCAGGCCGGATCGCAAAATGTCAGTGCTTCCTCATAGTCACCTCTTGCGATCAGAATTTCACAGAGTTCTTTCAATGCCTGTGTATAAATCTTTTTATACTGGATACTCGCGATCAGTACCCACTCTTCTCCGGACAGATCCGGTAAAAATTCTCCGTGATACATCCGGCAGACTTCTTTTAATAAGTCTTCTTTGTGTCCGACATCCTCGCAGGCTTCTACTTCCTTATATAGTGCAGCAAATGTCCTGGCATCTACCTCTGTCTCCATCGGTGCCTGCCAGCTGTAAATACCTTTTTTGATATTTACATACTCTGCCTCAGGTAACCCTGCTTCCACAATCATCTTTTTCAGGCGATGAACCGTTACACGAAGGTTGTTGGCCGCATCGGCCAGTTCATCTCGCCCATACAATGCAGACAGAAGTTTTTCCCGGGCAATGCCCTGTTCTCCATAATATAATAATATCTGAAGCAGTTTCATTGCCTTGGTCGTGGTATTCTTTCCAAATGATATCGGCTGCTCCCCATACATGACCGAAAAATCTCCCAACATGTGGACTTCCAATTCTGCTAATTTCTCATTCATATTTTTTCCTCGTTTCTCATTAACGATTTCCACTTGCCTAACTTCATTGTAAAAGTCCATCACTTGTTTGTCAATCAAAATTTGTATACAGGAAGGCACAAAAAAATATTTCGCAAGCAAACAAATTTGTCAAGGAAATTCAAGTATGATATACTTATTTTTATTAAAATTATGTTGATTGAGCGACGATCTTACAGAGGGAAGGAGGCTGATTCCGTGCGATCTCACTGTCAACTGCACCGGGGTCTACGCAGACACGGATGCTTCCTTTTCTTTTTACTGATGCTGTTCATTCTACTTCTTACGGGATGCTCTTTCGGCAGTGGAAATGCTTCAGATACATCCCCTGCTGCAAAGGACTCCGGCACCAGAGATGCCACACCACAGGTTCTTGTGGCAGAGGCTTCCGGCGAAGTAACTTACGGTTCCGACATTGTCTCGCTGGATGCTTCCCACACTGCAGACGGTTATCTGATGCTGCGCTACAGTGGAACCAATGAAAAAGTTAAACTTCAGATCACACTGCCGGACAGCACAGAGTATACATATCCAGTCACAGCTTCCGTGGACTATTCCGTTTATCCGCTTCCCGGCGGGAACGGTTCCTATAAAGTCACGTTACTGGAATCCGTCTCCGTGGAGGACAATTTGTATGCAGTCTCCTTTACTCAGGATCTGGATGTTGAGATTTCCAATGAATTTTTACCTTTTTTATATCCGAATTTTTACGTGAATTTCACAGCAGACTCCGCCTGTGTAAAAAAAGGCGAGGAACTGGCACATGGATGTTCTTCTGATCTGGATGCCATCACAAATATTTACAACTACGTAATTGAAAATATTTCCTATGATCAGAAAAAGGCGGATTCTGTTCCATATGGTTACATTCCGTCCCCGGACGATACTTTAAGTTCCGGTACCGGTATCTGTTTTGACTATGCGTCACTGATGTCGGCCATGCTCCGTTCCCAGCGGATCCCGACGAAACTGGATGTCGGCTATTCCGGCGATGTTTACCATGCCTGGATCAGCTGTTATGTCACGGAAGTAGGCTGGGTGGACAATATCATTGAATTTGATGGAAAAAACTGGTCCATTATGGATCCGACCCTGGCAGCAAATAACAGTGCTTCCAATGTAAAAAAATATGTCGGTGACGGCAGCAATTATGTCACGAAATATACTTATTAGAATAACAGCCTGTATGTAACAAAACAGACTTTTTTGAAAACCGCTTAATTTTTAATTTTTAGAAATAATGAATGGAGGAAACTACGAATGGGAAAGCAGACGCAGAAAAAATCTCTATCCAATCCGGAAATTGCGTCATTCTGCGGTGAAATGTCCATGATTTTAAAATCAGGCATCTCAGCGTTAGAAGGTCTGGAACTTCTGATGGAAGATACACAAAACGAACCGGAAAGGGCACTGATCGATGAAATGTATCAGGCCATGCTGGCAGGAGATGCCTTTGCAGATGCACTGGAAAAGACCGGTGTATTTCCATCCTATCTGATCCGAATGACACAGATTGGTGAGGAAACCGGACGTCTCGACGATGTCATGGAATCCCTGTCACTACACTACAACCGGGAGGAAACCTTAAGCCGTAATATCCGGAATTCCCTCTCCTACCCTCTGATCATGATTATTATGATGTTTGTGGTCATTGTGATCCTTGTGACAAAAGTTATGCCTGTCTTTCATCAGGTATTCCAGCAGCTTGGCACGGAAATGACAGGCCTTTCCCGTGGCATTCTCATGATTGGTAATGGCCTTTCCCGTTATGCGCTGGTTTTTATCGTACTGATCGTATGCCTGGTGGCATTTGGTATCTTCCTCACCCGCACAGCAAAGGGGCGTATCCTGCTCGGCAAATTCGGGCATGCCTTCCGCCCTTCCCGTGAGATTTCTGAAAAAACCTCGATGTGTCGTTTTGCAGGTGCTATGGCACTGACATTAAAAAGTGGCCTGACACCAGAACGAGGACTGGAGTTTTCCCAGAATCTGATCGAAGACGAATATTTCCGTCAAAAGATTGCAAAATGCTTTGAAGAAATGGAAAGCGGTACCGAGCTTTCCACCGCACTGGTCAAATCCGGTGTATTTACCGGTGTGTACGCCCGCATGACTTCCATTGCCGGAAAATCCGGTATGATGGATGAAGTGATGGAGCAGATTTCGGATCGATGTGAAGAGGAACTGAATGAGCGAATCACCTCCTTTATCGCAATACTGGAACCAACTCTTGTCATTATCCTTTCCGTAATCGTCGGAATCATCCTTCTGTCCGTCATGCTGCCGCTGCTTGGCATTATGACCGGTTTATAACAGGAGGTGACCCCCGATGCTTCATCGAAAAAAGAAACGTTTTTATCACGGCAGACATGCGCATCCATTCCGGAATCTGTGCCTGTCCCTGCTCGCATTTTTCTGTATCTGTGGATTGTTTTTTAACGGCATCTCACGCATGTCCGCCCGGGCAGTCCAGGAGCAGAAATCCAGTCTGGAAAATGCTCTCTGGCGCGGCGTGACCCAGTATTATACGCTGGAAGGACGCTATCCTGAGACGCTGCAGGAGCTGAAAGACACCTGCGGCATCCAGTATGACACAGCCCTCTTTTTTGTGGATTATCAGATTGCAGGAGCCAATATTCTGCCGGATATCACAGTGATCGAACGACAGGAGGCACGAAAATGAAACATATGAACGAACGCAGACATGTCATTGATTTTCTGTTTCCTCTGGCACTCTTTTTTGTACTGACTGCGACCTCCGTAGCGCTGGTGGTACTGGCCTCCGGTATTTACAGCCGTCAGGTTGCTGACTCGGAAGATTCTTTTTCCAGCCACACAGCACTGTCCTATGTGACAGAAAAGTTGCACCAGAGTGACGAATATGGTGCCATTGATGCAGGAACCTTTGACGGCCAGGATGCTATTATCATTCATCAGACTTATGCAGACCAGCCGTATACCACTTACCTGTATCAGTACGATGGATATCTCAGAGAACTTTTCATTCGGGAAGATGTCTCTGCCAGCGCATCCGCTGGCCGCAAGATCCTGTCGGTAAAGGACTTTGCATTTGAAGAATCACAAAATGGTCTTTTTCACCTATCCTGTACCAACGAGGACGGCAGCATTTCTGATACTTATGTCAGTGTCAAAAGTACACCGTAACCAATAGGAGAACGTTATGAAACGAACACCTGCAAAACGTTCCAGTTTGTTTTTACTGGAACTGATCATAGCAATTTTATTTTTCAGTCTGACCTCAGCGGTCTGCGTGCAGATTTTTGTACGGGCCCATCTGATCAGTCGTCAGACCTTGGAACAGAATATGGCTCTGGAAAAAATATCCGGATTTACAGAAGTCTTTCTCGCCGGTGATTCCATTCAGGATCTGCCGGGAGTTACTTCTGATACTTCTGCTGATTCCTCATCTTCTTCAGAAAATACTGATGCCGGTTCAGATACATACAATTCCACTCCGTCAGATGTTTCTGAATACGTGATCTATTATGATGCGGACTGGAAGATCTGCAATCCTGGCGAAGCAAGTTACCGGATTCTGATTCAGATTGAACCGCAGGGAACCCTGCAGCACGGTACTTTTTCCGCTGTGCGCGTCGGAACTGATCATACAATAAATTCTGATCCCATAATTTACTCCGTGGAAACAGATTTCTGTCCGGCACCGAAAAAGGAGGCGTCATATTCATGAGAAAAAAGAAAAACGAATCCTGGCCGGGCTTTCAGATCGGCACTTCTTATCTGCTGGTCATTTTCGTCATTCTGTGTCTTGTGACCTTTGCAGTCTTATCACTGTCCAGTGCATTAAAAGACCAGTCCTACACACAGAAAGTTGCTGATCATCAGACCGCTTACGCCTCTGCAAGCGCCAAAGCCTCTGCCCGGCTGGCAGATATTGATACTGCCCTTCAGTCAGAAACACCTTACATGGCATTACAGGAAATCAACGATATCACCATCACTGACGAGAATAGCGAATGGCTGATCAGCTATACAATTCCAATGACAGACAGCCAGAATCTGGAAGTTTCCATACTGGCAGATCCATCGGATGGCTCCCGTCGCGTCGTATGCTGGAAAGAAGCTGCCGCATCGCAGTGGACACAGCGAACAACCCTTCCAGTACTTGGAAGCGGAGCAAGTGAAAATTAAAAATGGGGGAACTATTATCATGAATTTAAATGAATTATTGCAAAAAGCAGTCAACGATCATGCATCAGATATCTTTATTGTCGCCGGTCTTCCACCTTCCTACCGCGCCAACAGCCGTATCCTGCGGGAGCACGGAGAAAAACTGATGCCGAAAGAGACGCAGGAATATGTGGAAGAAATCTATGCTCTGGCTGGTAACCGTGATATCTCAATTCTGTCAGAACGCGGCGATGACGATTTTTCCTTTGCTGTTCCAGGCCTGTCCCGTTTCCGTGTCAGTGCTTACAAACAGCGTGGCGCCCTTTCCGCAGTTATCCGTGTCATCACCTTTGAGTTGCCGGATCCGAAAGATATTGGCATTCCACAATCCGTCATGGGATTTGCCGGATTATCGAAAGGTCTTGTTCTGGTCACCGGTCCTGCCGGCAGTGGAAAATCAACGACCCTCGCCTGCCTGGTCAACCAGATTAACCACACCATGGAAAAACATATTATTACATTGGAGGATCCGATCGAGTATCTGCACCGCCACGACAAAAGCATTGTCAGCCAGCGTGAGATCAGCATCGATACCCAAAGCTATGTCAAAGCCCTGCGCGCTTCCCTGCGTCAGAGCCCGGATGTCATCCTACTTGGAGAAATGCGTGATTACGAGACCATCGACGTAGCCATGACAGCTGCTGAGACCGGCCATCTGGTATTTTCCACCCTTCACACCATCGGTGCTGCCAATACCGTGGACCGCATTATTGATGTCTTTCCAGCCAACCAGCAGCGTCAGATTGCAGTTCAACTCTCCATGGTGCTTCAGGCGGTTATCTGTCAGCAGCTGATCCCCTCGGTAGACGGCACTCAGGTTCCTGCTTTTGAGGTCATGACCGTGACACCGGCCATTCGAAATATGATTCGGGATAATAAGATACCGCAGATTGACGGAACCGTATATTCTGCAAATAAAGAAGACATGCATTCCACTGATTACAGTCTGCAGATCCTTGTCAGAGAAGGAAAAGTTGCTCCTGAAGTGGCACTTACGTATGCGTCTAATCCGGAGATGTTAAAAAAGAAGCTTTAAAAAAATGTCCATACAGCCATATTCTCATATTTTTATGAATCAGGCTCTATGGGCTTTTTTATTCTCTTACAGCATTCGTATCAATATCATATATAACGCAGTCCCGGCCACGATGCTGATCAGCGTATTATGCTTCCATTTATAACTGATTCCTACCGTCAAAACCGCAAGAATCTGAGGCAATGCATTGGTTTTCCAATCTGTAACAGTATCTTTCAGACAGTAGACAATCAACACTGCCATGATTGCCGATGGAAGTACAGCTCCAAGCTTTACAAGAAAATTCGGCATCTTGTGCTCCCCATGAAAAATCAGAAATGGCAGTGCACGCAACACAAAAGTAATCAGCGCAGCAAGCAAAATGGCAAGCAGAACATATCTGGTATGATTACCTGCCCCTGTTACACTTGTCATGGCAGTCAGAATTATACTTCCCATATTATGCATTGAGATCATCATTTCTGTCACTCTCCTTCCTGCAATTCCACAGAAGCAAAACTGCTGATGTAATGATCAGAGACGGAAGAAGAAAATAATCCGCTCCTACGATCAGGAGGCATACCACAGCGGCAGCAAGACCGATCAGCGCCGGAAAATGACTTTTTGCATTCTCCCACTGATCGATAAAAATAATGACAAAAAGTGCTGTCATACAAAAATCAATCCCCTGCATATTGAATGGCAAAAGCTGCCCCAGCACACCGCCGAGTACTGCTCCGATCATCCAATAACAGCGGCTGAACAACGCCACTAAAAACATCAGACTGCGCTTCGTCTCTCCCTGCTCCGACAGAAAACAGTTTATCGCATAAGTTTCATCGGTCATCGTATGTATCATGTAAAGCTTCCGCTTTCCCATTTTTGCAAATTCATCCACGAAAGTCAGTGCATAAAAACTCTGGCGGCTGTTCATAAGAAAAGCAGTCAATGCAATCGTCAAAAAAGATGCTCCACTGGAAAGCAACGTCACGAATACAAATTGAAAGGCACCTGTATACACAGATAAACTGACTAACAGAGAATAATACCAGTGGTATCCTGCTTCCTCCATCATAATGCCATAAGCCATACTGACAAACAGATAACTGCACAGGATCGGTATTGATTTTACAAATGCTTCTTTGCAGATGTTTTTATTATATTTATCTCCCATATTCTCCATCTGCTCTCCGGTTTCTGGTTCCATCAGCCTCGCTACCTCCTGTCATATTACGTATTTTTCGTTTCTTCATGTATGAATGGTTTTATTTTATATCGCTTTTTCATATTATGTCAATATGATTAATATGCTATTTTATAACCGTTATTTCTATTTCATATTACTGCTTCTAATATTAATATGATAAATAATGCAAATATTATAAATATTTGTATTATTTCGTAAAAAAGCTCTTTCTTTCTTCCTTGAAAGACGTTATAATGTGTAAGTTACTCATTTTATTTAACAAACTAAGGAGAGGGAAGTTATGTTAGAAAAATTTTTCAAGCTCAAAGAAAACGGCACAAATGTCAAAACTGAGATTATTGCCGGAATCACAAGCTTCATGACCATGGCATACATTCTGGCTGTCAACCCAAGTATCATGTCTGCCGCCGGTATGGATCACGGAGCTGTCTTCACTGCAACCGCACTGGCTGCATTTATTGGTACACTCGCAATGGCGCTCTTTGCCAACTATCCGTTTGCCCTGGCACCGGGTATGGGACTGAATGCGTACTTTGCTTATACCGTCGTGCTCGGTATGGGATACAGCTGGCAGTATGCTCTGGCTGCTGTCTTCGCGGAAGGTATCATCTTCATCATTCTGTCCCTGACAAACGTGCGTGAAGCAATCTTCAATGCGATCCCGCAGAATCTGAAATCTGCAGTCAGCGTTGGTATCGGTCTGTTTATCGCATTTATCGGCCTGCAGAACGCGCACATCGTCATCGGCGGTTCCACACTGCTTCAGCTGTTCTCTGTCGATGGCTACAATGAGGTAAATGGCGTAAGCGCTACGTTCCATGATGTAGGGATCACGGTTCTGCTTGCCATCATCGGTATCATCATCACCGGTGCTCTGGTTATTAAAAATGTCAAAGGAAATATCCTCTGGGGAATCCTGATCACCTGGGCACTGGGCCTGATCTGTCAGGGTGTCGGACTGTACGTTCCAAACCCGGATCTTGGCTTCTATACACTGATCCCGGATTTCAGCAACGGTCTGTCCATTCCGAGTATTGCTCCGATCTTCTGTAAGATGGATTTCTCCGGTATCTTATCACTGAACTTTGTGGTTATCCTGTTTGCATTCTTATTCGTAGATATGTTTGATACCATCGGAACTCTGATCGGTGTATCTACCAAAGCAGGCATGCTGGACAAAGACGGCAAGCTTCCGCGTATCAAAGGTGCGTTACTGGCTGATGCTGTCGGTACGACTGCAGGCGCTGTTCTCGGTGTTTCCACAACCACAACTTTCGTAGAGAGTGCTTCCGGTGTATCCGAAGGCGGCCGTACCGGTCTGACTTCCATTACAACCGCCATACTGTTTGCACTGTCTCTGCTGTTATCCCCGATCTTCCTTGCCATCCCGTCCTTTGCGACCGCTCCGGCACTGGTAATCGTAGGATTCTACATGCTGACAAATGTGGCAAACATCAACTTTAATGATGTCATTGAGGCAATTCCATGTTATATCTGTATTCTGGCAATGCCGTTCTTCTACAGCATTTCCGAAGGTATCTCTATGGGCGTTATCTCTTATGTCGTATTAAACGTGATTACAGGGAATGCGAAAAAGAAGAAGATCAGCCTGCTCATGTATATTCTGGCAGTACTGTTCATCCTGAAGTATATATTCCTGTAAAAAATCAATCTGTATATTGGATGGGAAATTCATCACAATTTCCTATCAAATGGTAAAAAACTCCCGGGAGGCGATTCCTCCCGGGAGCTTTTTTATCTCATTGTTTGCTTCGTATTTACTATGCGGTTTCTCCTGCCTTTTGCACGTTTTCCCCGTTTCCTTCTCCGCCGGATTCCGACAGATTGGAAATAATTACGGCAATCAGGATAATGATGCAGCCGGCCACCATGCGCGGTGTGATCACTTCATGCAGAATGATAATGGAAAACATCGTTCCAAATACGGACTCCATACAAAGTATGATGGCTGCTTTTGTCTCTTCCACATACTTCTGACAAGCGGTCTGAAGCAGATAACAGATGGTCGTACTGATCACAGCGAGATATAAGACGCTGAGCCAGCCCTTGGTCGTAACCTGAAAATCGGTCTCTCCGAATACAAACAGGCTGATCGTGGAAAGCACAAATGCGGTAAACATCTGAACGAGGTTCAAAACGGCTGCCGGATATTTTTTTACAAATTCTCCGGTCAGGAAAATCTGAAATGCAAATCCAACGGCGCAGAAAAGTGACAACAGATCTCCGATGCCAAGTGTCAGGTTTCCGTTCAGGGAAAGCAGTGCGACTCCCGCCACTGCCATAACCGCCCCGATAATTCCTTTTACGCCGACCTTCTTTTTCAGAATCACAAATGCAATAAACGGTACGATAACGACGTTCAATGCGGTAAGAAATGCATTTTTGGAAGGGGTTGTATACTGCAGTCCGACAATCTGCAATGCAAATCCGGCAAACAGTGTAAGTCCCATCAGCATACCTGCCTTGACCGCCCCTGCGCGGTTCTCGAGCTTTGCTTCTTTTTTCCGCTGTCCCATACTTACCAGTCCCATCAGGACGGATGCCAGCAGAAATCTCACCATCATGATCTGAAATGGTTTCATACTTTCCAATGCCATGTCACTTGCCACAAAACCGCCTCCCCAAATGACGGTCACAAGTATGAGTCCTCCGATTGCAACTCCTTTTTTCATCCTAAATCCTCCTCTTTTTGTCCTCTTTTTCTATTCTTTCAAGAATGCCTCGGCAATTCTACACTCCGTTTCGGTCGGCGCAAAACCATTGTCCACCGGACAATGTGCGCCCTGCCGGAGGCTATATCAGCTGG